>DASQDN010000149.1:0-27715 GCA_035634155.1 Bryobacteraceae bacterium
ACGCGCAGCAGGTTGCACCACTGGCCGTTCAGCGTATTCAGCATCAGCGGCCGGAACCAGACATTCGGGGCCTGCGGCACCCAAACGCGCTCGTCGTCCGGGACTGCATGGGTCACAATCTGGTGGGGAGAAAGCGGATGAGTAGTCTGCATACAAAGAAAGCCGCTTACGATTCTAAGCCGCCGAGTAGCCTCCGTCTACGGGAACGATTGCGCCCGTCATAAACGCAGCCGCCTCCGAGCAAAGGAACAGCACCGGCCCCGCCACTTCCTCCGGGCGGCCCCACCGACCCATAGCCGTGCGCCCGAGCAACTGTGCCGATCGCGCCGAGTCTTCCTGCAAAGCTTGCGTTAACGGCGTGGCGATCCACCCCGGCGCGACAGCGTTCACCCGAATGTCCTCGGCCGCCCACGCCAGCGCAAGCGAGCGTGTCAGTTGTCCGACCCCGCCCTTGCTGGCGCTATAAGCCGGCACGCGCGCTCCGCCAAAAAACGTCAGCATCGAAGCGACGTTCACGATGCATCCTTTGCTAGCGGCGAGCAAAGGACGCGCCGCCGTACAAGCCCGCATCGTGCCTGTGAGATTGATATCGATAACGTGCGCAAAGATCTCGGGATCAAACTCCTCATCGCGCCGAATTACGCCGGCAGCATTCACCAGTGCGTGCAACTCGGGGATGCTTGCGAGCAGTGCCTGCACGGCGGCGGTGTCGGTCACATTGAGGTGTGCCACACGAGCATTCGCCGGAGGCGGCTCGGCACTCGGAAGCCCCGCCGCGATAACGGTCGCCCCAGCCGCGCCGAAAGCCTCAGCCACAGCACGCCCGATGCCGCTGGTTCCGCCGGTCACCAGAACGGCTTTGCCTGAAAAGTTGAACATGTGGGTAGTGTCCTACGGCCTCCGCAGCAACTCCCAGGCAAGCAGCGCCCAAGCGGCAATGAATGCGATTCCCCCCAACGGAGTAATCGCGCCGAGCGTGCGTACGCCTGAGATCGCAAGCGTATACAGGCTGCCGGAAAAGATAAGAATCCCCGCAATCAGCAGCCATCCCACCCGAGCAGCCCCGGCCTCGGAGATCATCCCAATCCTGGCGAGCGCGGGGACGATCAGCAACGCAAGCGCATGAACGAAGTGGTAGAACACCGCCTTCTCATAAATGTCGAGAGAGTAAGCATCCAGCCGCGATCGCAACCCATGCGCCCCAAACGCCCCAAGCATCACCGCCAGTGCAAGCAACATCGCGCCAATCGCGCTGAAATTCATTTGCGTTCAGGATACCAGCGGCGCGATTGAGAGACGATAATGTGTGACAGAGAAATGCAATGGACAAGGACTCTATCAAAGCCAAGCTGCGAGAACTGGAACCGGCACTAAGGCCGCCGGAGTTGTCCATCTGCATCTCCACGGTTGCTTTGCGCGCGGGAAAGCCACGGCAGAATCCGAGGTCGATGTAGCCGCACAATTCGACAAGACCAGGCGGCATTTCATTGAGGAGTTGTCCCCGAAATTCAGACACGAGACTAGACTCATAAAATCCATGAAGGAGAATTTTGAGTCATGTCTACGGCGCGACGGAAGTTCACGCGCGAGTTCAAGTTAGCCGCGGTTAAGCGGCTACAGGCTGGGTTCCCGGTAGGCCGTGTAGCGCGCGAGTTGGAAGTGAATCCGACCCAGCTGCACAACCGGAAGCGGCAGTTCGAGCAGCGGCCTGGAAGCCAAGCTGGCTGTCAGCGCTTTGCAAATGGCGTTCGAAAAGCGGGGTGCTCCTGCCGGGTTGATTCATCATTCCGATCGGGGTGTGCAATATGCCTGCGGTGAATATACGCGGTTGCTGCAGGAACACG
Organism: Bryobacteraceae bacterium; assembly: GCA_035634155.1. Classification (GTDB taxonomy): domain Bacteria; phylum Acidobacteriota; class Terriglobia; order Bryobacterales; family Bryobacteraceae; genus DASQDN01. The sequence continues at coordinate 1,845 of DASQDN010000149.1, forward strand.
GCGTTCAAATCAGCATGAGCCGCAAGGGCAATCCACACGACAATGCCAAGGCGGAAAGCTTCATGAAGACCCTAAAACACGAAGAAGGGCACCGTGTGGAATATCGCGATCTGGCCGAAGCAAAACGAGGTATCCAAACCTTTCTCGAACGGACGTACAATCGCAAGCGTCTACATTCGGCGCTCGGCTACCGACCGCCCGCAGAGTTCGATACTCTCGAGCAAACCGCGAGAATACCGGCATGAGTTTTCCAGGCATGAGAAGATCTGCCAATCCGAATCACGCCATGCAGCAACGAAGAGCCTGGGCGATGGCCGCCTCCCGCTGGTCGGCGTCGTGCCCAGCCCAATCGATTTACCGGGAGGAGCGAATCGAACGATCTCGTCTTGACGAGTCTTCGACGGAGTACCCTCTACGAGTTGCCCTCCGGCAGAGCTCGCTTCTGTTTCCTCAGCTATCGCGATTCTGCTAATCTGAAACTCACTGTCCAGGGCTTTTCGGCTCAGGCGGTTACCTGTGTCTAGACTCGTGTCTCACGTCAGGGGACAAGCTCGAATAACGTGGAGACAATCCGTCGGAACCGTACGCATTCAGAACCGGAGTTACCGGACGTCCCACGTAGACCAGCATGGAATTAACCAGCTGCGGGGGTGAACATGAGAAAGACCCTTGGAATCCGTTTCGATACCAACCTCACCGAATCCCAATGCGGACGGAATTCGCCGAAATCCCATCCACCGTAATCGTCAAGTCCACCTCACCCGAGCCGCGTACCGACGCCGGCAACCACACGTTCACCTGGTCCAGCCCCGGAAACTCAGAATGGGGACCCGCATACAGCACGGGAACCTCCGTCGAGCCGACCGTCGCGCGAACCGCCGAGATCGAAGAAGATCCGCGAATACCCGTGCCATACAAACTCACATATACCGGGCGTTCGTCGCTCACATCAAGCCGCTCGGTAATACACAACGGCCCCAGGCACCGGAAAACCGGCACAGTCACCTGCGAGCCATCCCTCTCGACGCGCACCGCCAGCGCAGCCGCCGGACCCTTCCCATTTGCCATGGCTGAAAACAAAGCTGGCGCCACGCGCTCTACCTGTGCACCAGCCGAAGCCTTCAACACACCGGACGCATCGCGAATGTCGATCTGCGCCCGCCCCGGCGCGAGCCCAGCCGGCGCTATGAAGTTAATCTGCTCGGCATTCGAGAACAAAATCACAGCAGCCTTGCTAGAGCCCGCCGCGTCCGTCACACTCACACGCGCATTCCCTTCCGGCAACCCTACACCGAACAACGAAGCCAGCGAGTCGGGCGCAATCCGGCTAGCGCCGCTCGCAGCCGACACCGCAAGCGGGCCGAAGTCCAACCCATAATGCCGCCCCATCCAGTACGGCAATATGAAGTCGATCCCCGGACTCTCAATCCGCCCGTCACCACCGCCATACAACAGAAACGGACTCCGCTGCCAAAGAAAATCCGTACGAACTCGCTCGGGCACCGGAATAGGCGAGCAAGCCTTGTCCTCGCCGCAGCTCTTGTACTTGGACCGTAGGTCCACACGGAAATCGCGCGTGGGCCGCTCCAGCCACTGTGCCATTAGCTTCGTAGTCTCCGCATCCCGCGAATTGCTAGGACCCGCGATCGCACGATCAATGACATTGAAGAAGACATTACCATGCGTCGCGATAATGGACCGGAACGTACGATACGTCGCAATATAATCCCCACGGCGCGGGCTCTCTTCTTCCAACCGCAGCAAACTATACAACGCAATCGCATCCAGGTTGAACTTGTAGTAGGACCCGTGATCGTCAAGCGCTTCCAACGAAATCGGCAAACCGATCCCGAACGCGGTCCGACGCAGTTCCTCATACGCAGTCCGGAAACGATCCGGGTTAATCTGACGCGCGACCTGCAAGACCGAAAGCTGCTGATCCGGACGCAGCCAGAACACGGTACTGACCTCGCCGTCCGGCATCACGATCTTCCAATCGTTCTCAATCAGCCGTCCGAGCCACGGCGTCACAATCTCGCGGATGAACGCACGCTCGTCAGCCAAATGCTCATACGCCACGCTGAACCCGAACAACGCGCCGAGGTACTGGTCGCGCGAGGTATTGCCGAACCAGTAAAAATCAACTCCGCCGACACTCCCGCGAAACTCTCCATTCGCCTTCTCCTCATTGCGAGGACCCGAATCCGCCGGAGCATTGGAAGGCACGATACACCGCGCCAGCACCCGGTGGTCACCGGTGACCGTCACCAGCGAAGCAAGCCCGCGCAGCGCCCGTCGCGCCGCCTCCAGCGCCTCGGGCGTGCGCGTCACGGTATACCGAAACGTCTCAGCCGCCAGATAATGGCCTGTCCAAATTGCCGAATCACCGCAGCGCGTATAGCCGACGATTTCATTGCTTTCCGAGGACGGAAACATCGGACTCAATACCGTGCCGTACGGCAGATGGCGAGCTTGAATATCCCTGGAAATTTGAAGCGCTTGCGACTCGAAGGACTGTGCAAACGCAGAAAGAGCGGCAAGCAAAAGCAACAGCAAACGATACATCAAAAAACCTGCCTGGAAACTATCGAACCTGCAACTGAATCGGCTCGTCCAACTTAAACCGCAAAACCGATTCGGCGGGGACGCGAACTTCTTTGCCCTGCGTCAGCACCTGAACCGCCGCGCCCGCAGCCGCTCCCACAATGCCGCCGAGCACCGCGCCTTTACCGCCGCCCGCCGCGGCGCCGATCAGCGTCCCCAGCGCGGCCCCGCCGCCCACCGTCTTCGCCGTCTGCTCATTCCGCCCCAAGCCGCTGGTCCGGCTCACTTCCTCACTCACCACCAGGTAAGTGACGCCTTCCACTGTGACGCTTCGCATCCCGAGTTGAAGACTTGCGCCGCGCACGCCTTCCTTCTCCTTCGCCTCGAGCACCACCAGTTCCACTCGCGAGCCTTTCGGCACCAGCACCTTGCCTTGCGCGTCCACCACCTCGGTGGCGATGTCGGCCTGATACGTCCGACCCTCCGGCTTCGTGCTGGCGATCGTCTCGCCGGTTCGAACTTCCAGTGTGGTTCCCGCAGGAATCGTATTCGGCGCGCCGTTCACCGCAATCGCAGCCGGCCGCGACACCGTAGTATTCGAACCCGTCCCTCGCACCCGGTCCTGAGCACATCCGCTCAACACAAGTGCTGCGCACACAGCAGCCACAACCTTGGTCATGGATCTCCTCTGGACATGGGACGCGCGCATGGCCGTTTCCGGTTTCAGAAGCCTGTCGGATGAATCCAAAAGCTCTCGCGCCACTTGCCCCCCGCTGGAATGGTTTGCAGATCGTCATACTTGCCGGCCTGCTTCAAATTGAACGCATTGGTCGGCCCAGTCATCGGTTCAAAGCAGATGAAGTCCCGGTCGGCCGGCGAATACACCACCGCCACCGGATACTTCGGCCCATATAACACCGCAATCCGCTCCCTAACGCCTTCCACAGCAAACTCGGTGCGACCGCTTTCCCCAGGAGTCAGTCCGCCCAAGACATCGTCGAGCGCGATCCCTTGCAGCGGCTGCGGATTGGAATACGGCATCGGCTTGGTTTCCCCCGTAGCCACCAGCGACGCCGAAAGGACATAGCTCTGCTTGGCCGGCAGGCTCACCTTCCACGCATTCCGGGGCGAATCATAAAGACGGAAGTACGGATGATATCCGACGCTGACCGGCATGCCTTCGGTGGAATGATTTTCAATCGTTGTTTCCACTTCAAGGATGCCGTCGTGCAAGCGATAGGTCATGTCGATGCTGTGCGCGAACGGAAACTGAGCCATATAGTCCGGGTTACGCCAGAACTCCAGCCGGCTTGTCACCTGCGCCGAGGAAGCGTCGGCGCTCACCGCCGTCACTTTCCACTGCGAAGAGTTCGTGACCAACCCGTGGATCGGCTGCTTCGCGCCGTCGCGTCGCACGTTGTTCAGGCCCGCATCCAGGCTGTAGTGTTTCCCGTTGGCATAAAAGCCATCATGATCCAAGCGGTTGGCCCACGGAGCCAAAAACGGATTGCCGCTGAACGCTGGCTTCGTCTTGAAATCCGCCAGGCTCTTCTGCGGAAACCACAGGATGTTCTTCCCGTTGACCAGGAACTCGTAAGCATTGTTGCCGACCGACGGCACAATCGAAACCTGCGCCTTGTGCGATTCATCCGTTAAACGCACAATCTCGATCCCGTCCACGGTCATTCGTTGGGCGGTGTAATTTGCGGCTTGGGTCATAAGAGGCAGGGCAACGGCGACAAACGCTGCGGCTTTCATGTTTTCTCGACTTTATCAGGCTCCAGCAGATCAAGCGCGGTCTCATCGCGGCAGCACCAGCAGATCCCGGGCGAATAGGTTCGGATCGCGCAAACCTCGCACCAATACGTCACCATTCGGCGCTGACCGTTCTTGTACGTAAACAACGCTCGCGTGTGGATCGGCGCGATCTTGAACTTCTCGGCCGCGGCGGCTTCACCAACCACTTCAAAATCAATGCCGGCAAGCCGCGCATCCTTCAAAACGCCAATCGTATCCGGATCGCCGTCGAGCAACGTGAGTCGCCCATCTGAGCCTTGCAGCGCCGGCGCGCCTGTCGGTGACTTGGTTAGCTTGCCACGGAGAACTCGCTGCTGCTGCGCCCGAACCAGCGCGGGAACAGCCGCGAAAAGCAGAAGAAAGCGTCTGCGCTCCATATTGTTCATAATAACGGCAGATGCGTTTCTCATTGCTAATCGCGCTAGCCGGCTCGTTGATGGCGCAGACGGCCGCCAAAGCTCCGCTTCCTGGCGAGGACTGGATTCCCCTGTTCAACGGCAAGGACCTCAGCGGCTGGTCCGAGGTCGGCAAAGAAAAGTGGGAAGTGATGAACGGCGTAATTCAAGGCCGCACCGTCACCAAGGAATACGGGTACCTGCAGACCACGAAACCCTACAAGGACTTCCACCTGGCGCTGAAGTTCAAGTGCAACGGCGACGGCAATAGCGGCGTGTTCTTCCATGTCGGCTTCAAGCCCGGCACGGTCGATGTGTCCCAGGGACTTCAGTTTGAAATCGACTGCACGCTTGGCCGCCACACCGGCGGCATCTACGGCGATGGCCGTGAGTGGGTAGTGTGGCCCTCGCCTGAAAACGAGATCGTGGTGCGCCGCGACGAATGGAATGAATACCTGCTGAAGGTGGAAGGCAATCGCTACGTCGCGCGCTTGAACGGCGTGCTGATGATCGATTTCACCGACCCGAAGCCTAAATCCTTCGACGGCCCCATTGCCCTGCAACTGCACTCGGGCGGACGCGGCGACATGATGTTCAAGGAGATCTTCATCCGGGACCTCAGCCGCCGGTGACGCTGTACTACACCGATCAATACGAGATCCCTCTTCCGGCGGGCCACAAGTTCCCGCTGCGCAAGTATCGCCTCCTGCGCGAAGCGCTCACGCAAGCCAGCCGGTTCGACTTCGCTCCTGCGCCGCTCGTCGACGTTCCGGCTTTGGAGCGCGTTCACACGCCCGAATACGTACGCGCCTTCGTGGACGGCACACTACCCGCGCCGGCGATGCGGCGGATCGGCCTGCCTTGGTCCAACGAACTGGTCCTGCGCTCGCTCGCATCGGTCGGCTCGACGATGGCAGCCACCAAGGATGCGCTCGCTGACGGCTGGGGCGGGGGACTCGCCGGCGGAACGCACCACGCGTTTCGCGATGAGGGCGCCGGCTTCTGCGTCTTCAACGACATCGCCGTCGCGATTGCCGACCTGCTCGCGGTAGGACGCATCCAGCGCGCTTCCGTGATCGACCTGGACGTCCATCAGGGCGACGGCACCGCCAAGATCTTCGAAATTGAACCGCGCGTATTCACAGCCTCAGTCCATGGCAAGCACAACTTCCCGTTTCGCAAGCAACGAAGCCGCCTGGATATCGAACTACCCGATAGCACCGGCGATGACCAATTCCTCGATGCCGTTGGCGAGGCGGTCGCCCGGGCCTTCGAATTTCAGCCGGACGTCGTCTACTTCCAAGCCGGAGTGGACGGCCTCGCGACCGACAAGCTCGGTCGCATGCAACTGACGCACGACGGCCTGAAAGAACGAGACAGGCTGGTGTTCTCCGCCTGCGCGGCCAAGGGCGTACCCTGCGTCGTCGTCATGGGTGGCGGCTATTCGGATCCGATCGAGAACACTGTCCAAGCGCACGTCAACACGTACCTCCTCGCAGCCGACCTCATCCCCCGCATCTGAGGGGATTCCAGTTCGCTCGAGTCTTCCCCGCAAATACAGGCGAACAAAGTACTTGGCTGCAAATCCGGTCCCCGCCTGCAGAACGAACCGGAGTACCCGCATTCCGCTGAGTGTTATTCGAATCGAAGCAGCGCGTTGAACAGCAGCTTAAACGACTGGTAGCTCTGCGCCCGATACTGCGGTCGGATCCCGAACAGGATCACGTGCCCCGATCCGGTCGGTGCATCCACGATGGCGGCACGACGGCTCAAACGCTTCTCGCCCAGCAGCCACCCGGAAGCCAGAACACCCGATTCGGGATATGTGGCGACAGCATGCTCCCGACCCGTTACCTCGAACGCGGGCCCATTCTCAAACCAGACCGGCATTTCTCGTGGAAGTCCGAGCGTGAGCGGGTGCTGCTCCACCCGTACGTTCAACAGCGATCCGGGTGCGTAGAACTCGCGGTCCGACACCCCGTTCAACGCATCCCGGGATTCGAGCCCGAGATTCTGAAGCGCGTACTCGGTGGCATCATTCAGGAACACAACCACCCCACCCTTCGCCGCGAACTGCTTCAGCCCCTCAGGGGCCGACTCGCCAACTCCGCCCGTGAACTCCTCGGGCATCGATCCAGGCTTATGCCCATGAGCGATCGCTTCGGCGCGCTGGTCAGGAAATACGATCACGTCGAAACGATCGCGCAGGTTTCCTGCCTTGAAGTCGCGGTTATAAAGGCTCGTGTAGGGGAAGCCGAACTGCTCCAGCAGCCAGCGAGTCCAGCCCTCATCCATGCTCGCCACGTAGCTCTTATACAGACCGATGCGCGGACGCTTCACGGCGCGTGCGTCACTCCCCGAAGGTCGTGCCCCAACGAAGAAGTCCCCCGTATTCATGTCCCGCCAAACCGGCTGGCCGCCATCGAGTGCTTTGTTGAGCCTCCGCCACGATTCGGTATCGCTGCCCGAAAGCGCGGTCGTACTCACCGGCGCGAACTCGAAGCGGCTGGCAGGAGCCGTCACGGCATGGAAAGCAGTCCCAACGGTGTCTACCGCGACTCCCATCAGCATCGGCAGCGTGTGAGCCGTGACGTCGTAGGGCCGTCGCGGCGGACCGCCGGGATACATCCGCAGGTCTGGATAGTCCTGCCGCTCCAGTAGCGTCTTGGCGTACGAGCTATAGGGCTGCTGCATGCGAATGACATAGCTTCCGGCAGCGTACGATTTACCGCCGGCCTCGAAGTTCGCTGACGCCTGCGCGATCTCCACGCCGCCCGCCGCGAGCGTCTCCAGCATCTTTCGCGCTGCTCCCGGATCGCGCTGCAGCGCCGGGATCACGAAAGCATACGGAGAAGTCCGCGCTACTGCGCGTTTGCCGATGCGATAAAAGCTGGCGAGCATATCCTCGCGCCGAACCGCCCCTTGGTACAGGCACGACTCCATCGCGATCAGTTGGTAATCCACGATGTCTCGCAGTCGCCACTCACCGCCGCGCCAAGGCTCCAGATGATTCCAACTCCGCTCGCGAGGACTGTAGCCGTGCGCCGTCTGGTTCAACTCATCTGGCCGAACCTGAAGCGGCGTTGCCAGCTTCGCGCTCGCCGATTCGCTTAAAATGCGCAGCCCGCCATGATACGCCTGGTAGTGCCGCCCCGGTGTCCAGAAGTCGTACATGGCGTTGATGGCCACGCCTGTCTTGCCGGCCGACGTCAGGTCCGCTGCCATGCCCGAGCCGATCGCGTTGCAAAGCTGCGCGATGATCGGGTCGATGTTCGGATCGATCGGATCCAGCCATGGCGGCACGAACATGCGCGAGGAATACGCCCCCTGCTGATGCACGTCGTACACGATCTGCGGATGCCAGACGTTGTGCAGCTTCGCGATCGTGAGCTGCGTTTCCACCTGCGAGAACATGTACCAGTCGCGGTTGTTGTCGTGGCCTACGTACTTCTGGTAAAGCTCCGGCGGATTCGTACCCTCGTGCGGTGTCCCGAGGGTCTTGCGATACCACTGCGTCACAATGTCCACGCCATCCGGATTCAGCGAGGGCACCAGCAGAAAGATCGTATTGTCGAGAATCGCCTTGTACTTGGGCTTGTCTTCCGTTAGCAGCTTGTAAGCGAACTCGATAGCCGAAGCCGTGGATGCAACTTCGGTTGCATGGATCGAGCACGTGATCATCACCACTGTCTTGCCTTCCGTGATGAGCTTCGCGGCTTCCTGGTCCGTGGTCTTCCGTGGGTCGGCCAAACGCGCCTGGATCTGCTTATAGCGGTCCAGATTACGCAGTGTCTCCGGACTCGCAATGGTTGCAGCGATGAACGGCCGTCCTTCCGTGCTCTTGCCGAGTTCCTCCACCTGGATGCGGTCGGAGTTCCTCTCCAGGGACTGGAAATAGGAGACCACGTTGGCCCAATCGAGCAGCTTTCGGTCGGCGCCCATCCGGTGGCCGAAGTGCGACTCCGGCGTCGGAACCGCCGCGCCCGCCAGATGAAAAGTAAGTGCAAGCGCGAGCGCCAAACGCCTCATGCGCGCGTCAGCTCCCGCCACAGCGCCGAGTACCACATCAGGAACCGCTCAGGCTCCTTGCTTTCAGTGGCCTCGCACAACGTGTACTTCTCGTACCGCGAGCGCCGAAGCAGTTGGAATAGTTCCCTCCAGGGATACTTATCGCTGGATAGCTCGTTGATGTGAACGTTCTTGATCCATGGGCTCAGCAGATCGTAGCTCGGCTTCACGCTGCCGTTCACAATATCGGTGGGATTCGAGTTCCAGCAAACTCCGACGTTGTCGTGCTTGGTGGCGCGCATGATCGCGGCGGACACCGGCGGATTCTGGGTTTGTGCTCCGTGCACTTCCATCCAGATCTCGACTCCGCGTCCAGCGCCATACTCACCGAGCTCCCGCAGGCACTCGGCGATACGGCCGACGGTGGTCTCGGGCGGAACACCGCCGGGCATACCGTTAGGCCGTACCTTCACGCCCCAAGCGCCGGTGTCATGCGCCAGTTCGATCCAGCGTTTAGCTTCGTCCACATTCCGGCGTCGCACTGCTTCGTCCGGCGAATGAAACTCGCACGTGGAGCCGAAGCTCAGCAGCCGGACCTTACTCTGCTGGAACCGCGCTTTGACCCGCTCGCGCTCCGCCGACGTGAGCGTAGGCTCGATTCCGTGCTTATGACCAGTGCGCAGTTCCACCGCTTCAAACCGCGTCGTCTCGAGCTGCCGAATAACTGTTTCCAGATCCCAGTCTTTAAGGACGTTATAGGTGACCGCTCCAAGGAGCATGGTCCTATTGTGCGTGAATTAGTACGACCAGCGCCACAGATTCGTGCCGACGGTGTATCCCGCTCCCACTGCGCCGAACAAGACCAGGTCGCCCTTCTTCAAGCGCCCCGATTCGAGCGCGTCGCGTGCCGCCAGCGGGATAGTCGCGGCCGTCGTGTTGCCGTAATCGGCAATATTCACCACCACCCGGTCCTGCAATCCAAGCCGCTCGGACACCGCACAGATGATGCGCTTGTTGGCCTGGTGGGGAATCATCCACTGCACGTCATCCGTGGTGAGGTTATGCTCGGCGAGCAGACTGGCGGCAATCTCAGACATCCGACGAACGGCGAACTTGAAAACCTGCTGGCCTTCCTGCTTGACGTAATGAAGGCGCTGTTCCACCGTCTCGTGTGAAGCGGGCATGCGGCTGCCTCCGGCCGGCATGTGCAGATACTGTCCGCCCGAGCCGTCTACTTCGTTCTTGAACCCGACAAAGCCCGTGTCGTCCTCGCTGGCCTCGACCACCATAGCGCCCGCGCCGTCGCCGAAAAGCACGCAGGTGGTGCGGTCGGTGTAGTCGATGATGCGCGACATCGTATCGGCGCCGATAACGAGCACCTTCTTGTGCGTCCCCGCCGCAATGAAGTGGGCCGCGGTAGTAAGGCCGTATACAAATCCCGAACATGCCGCGATCAAGTCATAGCCCCAAGCCTTCGTGCATCCGAGCTGGTGCTGTACGATGCAGGCCGTGGACGGGAACATTGTGTCCGGCGTCACCGTGCAGAGCAGGATGCAGTCGATCTCGGTCGGGTCGGCGCCCGCATTCTTCAAAGCAATCTTGGCCGCTTCCACGGCCATATCCGAGGTAGCCACATCGGGCGGAGCGATATGCCTGGTGCGAATGCCGGTTCGCTCCAGAATCCACTGGTCGTTGGTGTCGACCATCTTGGATAGATCGTCATTTGTGAGCTGATTAGGCGGAGTGTAACAACCGACGGCGGTTATCTTTGCTTTGCGCAAGTAATCCCTCTCACACGGGCCGGGCCCGATACCGATTCTGTTCCAGCTTGCCCGTGTATATTGCTATGGTACATGTCTGACGCTGTACACGTCGAGAGCGCGCTCCTTTTTGAAACTCCGGAGCAGATTTTCTCGCGCGTTTTCCGCAACTTGCATCCCCGAACGGCGTTGCCGAAGGTGTCGGTTGAGTTCTGTGAATTTGCCAACGCCAACAGCTTTATCCGGCTGGAACGCGGCTGCATTGAGGTGCGCCTGACCGACGTGCTTCAGGATGCTCCGGCGCCTATAGTCGAGGCGTTGGCCTATATCCTCATTTCGAAGCTATATCGACGGCCCGTGCCTGTGGTTTTCAGCCATCGCTACCGGCTGTATCTAAATCGCCGAGAGGTACGGCAAGCGCTGCAGAAGCTAAGGAAAGAGCGCGGGCGAAAGCAGGTGACCGATCCGAAGGGCAAATGCCATGACTTGGTGGAGCTTTTCGAGGACATCAACGTTCGCTACTTCGGAGGACTGATGGCGCGCCCTGACCTCGGATGGAGCCTGCGGCCGTCCCGAACCACGCTCGGGCACTACGATCCTTCGCATCACATGATCGTGCTCAGCCGGGCGCTCGATCAACCGCACGTGGCGAAACTCGCCGTGGAATACGTAATGTTCCATGAAATGTTGCATTTACGGCATCCGGTGGAGCATAAAGGGGCTCGCCGGTGCGTGCATACACCCGAGTTCAAGCGGGCGGAGAAGGAATTCGAGGGGCTGAAGCAGGCCAAGGAATATCTTAAGAAGATATAAGCACTTATACGCGTTAAGCCGCTCCTCCCCCGGCCTGAAGGAAGGAGCAGCTTAAAAGCTGGATGACCTTTTTATTAAACGTGAGTGCCGGCTAGTACGAAGCGGCTTGCGCCGATGGAGCCATCACGCCCACGTTGATGCGCATATTTTCAAGAGCGCCAATGAGGTCGCTAACGTCCACTGGTCCGAGCCCGGCGGCATGCAGCATCAGGCGGAACTCCACGGTCAACACGGCCCAGGTAAACATCGCACGCTGACGCATCAAGGTCTGTGCCAAATCGGGACGGTCTTCCGTTGCATAAAGCAGTGTCATCCGCGCTGCCAAGTGCAGGCGGTGGAAATCCCGGACAAGATTGCGGAGGTAAGCCCGAAAGATGCGGCGGCGTTCGCGGCGCAGCTCGCTGACAGTCTTTGCCGTGATGCCGGGCTGGGCGGCGAGATACTTCAGGTCGCTATCGCTGAGCAGACGCTGCATCGGACGGTAGGTGGTGGTCGAAAAATTGGCCAGCCACTCGGGGTCACATTCGGACACCGTGCTCGGCGCCGTTAAGCGCCTCACTAAAAGGAGAATAGCCGCGCCGAAGCAGGGCACAAGAGCCAACGTAACTATCACTGGAAAGGTCATCTGGTCGTCCCAATCGTTCGGTCTTCAGAATAACCGAGGCATTTCGCAAAAGCAATGAAGATTTACGATGACGGTGGGTAGGATTATCCGGGTAAGCCTATTTCCTGGCCGATCTAAGGAGACTTTCATTTATTGCTTCGAGTTGCTCCAGCAGCCGTCGTTCGGAAGCGTTTGCCACCTGCGGCGCAGGTAACTGCTCCCCGGCGGGATCCAGTAGAACAATCCAAGCAATAAGGCACGCCGCGCCAAGCGATTGCAGCGCAAAGTTCAACACGGCGACGACATCCAGACCGAACCACATGCGTAAAAACAGGATGGCTGTTCGACCGGCGAAGAAGACCGCAAAAATCGAAGCGTGGGTGCGAATGTTACGCGAAACGGGAACCGGAAAATGAGACGCGAAGATAACCAGGCACAACAGCAGTAACAGAAGGCTGGTGGTTACAAGCCGTTCAAGCAACATGAAGTTGAACAATACCGCAGCCTCGGCGCTGGTCCGCTGCAAGTCCAGCAGCAGGGTTCCAGCCGATATCGCGGCCGATACGATCAGCGCAACGGTCACGGCCTTCTTGCCAATCGACGCAATGCCGATGTGGTTCCGCAGGATGAGGTGAAAGAACTCGAGTACGACGAGCACCAGGAGTATCCAAATGATAGGCCCGGTAGCGATGTAGGAATAGGCGTAGAAGTCCGTCCTGGGCTTCAAGGATGCCATGAATGCCAGGCGTGCGGCATCGGCAAAGATTAGAAAACTAAAGTACCGGTACTTCTCGTAGAGCCGGCTCCTGAACAATTTGCTCAAGAGCAGCACGTAAGCGACGATCTGAATAATCGTGACCGCCAAACGGGCTTCGGCTAGGGACGGCATGGAGTATTTCGGAAACGCTTCAAGTTTAACACCGGCATCTCACGGCCACACCGACCCCAGCAGAGTGTTCTCGCCAGTTATTTTGTATCGCAGGGCAGGCATTCCGGCATATCGACCTCAGCGGACGCAACCGGGGCAGAGGCGACGAGCGCGAGAGCGAGGAGGAGGGCGGCAGCAGTTCTCTTAAGCATGTGTATTCTCCTTGGCAAAGTTACTTCGTGTCGCACGGAAGGCATTCCGGCATGTCGACTTCGGCGGTAGCAACCGATACGGTGGAGGTCAGCGCGAGGGCAAGCATCAGGGCGAAAACGGCTTTCTTAAGCATGTTTGTTTGTATCCTTTTGGAGGTCATTCAAGTGTTTCGAATGCAAAGCCAGCGTAGTCGGTTCCAAGCCCGGAAGGTGAAACCCGCAAGAGCTTTTCCGAATTCAGAACAGTGAAGAATGTGGCTGGGGTAGGCTCGCTAAGAACCGGAAAAATCCAAAATGTGGATTACAATCGAGAAGAGAGTTGAGATGAAGAACCTCCCGCCGAAAGGGACGCTCGAGCGAGGACCGGCGTCAGACCTTTGGCGAAATACCTTATCTCAGATCCCTAGTGTGTTCGGCCGCCTCATTTATCTCTCCGCTTTACGCGGTCCAAACTCCGGTGTTTACGAGCATCACGGGCTTGCACTCGTCTTCGGACCTCGAGCGGCCAACGAAGCGCTTCGAAAGAGCCATGAAGAGGTATTTCGCGAGTGGCTCGGCTTCGACCTCGAACAACAAAGGACCGATCTGGACCTTTATTTAACCGGCTTAGTAGAGCAGAAGGTGGCGGTGATCGACACCTGGCTGCGCCTGAACCCGTATCGCAATCTGGTCCCTCTGGCGGCCAGGGCTGCGGATCAGGAGTTGTTTATGGTCGACTTTCGAGCGGTTCTAGAGATTCTCAGGCTCGAGTACGGCGTCGCCGTCCCGGATCGAGGCGCATAGCGACCCCGACCACCTGGCCCACCACATCGATTTCGGAAGGAAACTCGAAGATCTCTGGAGCTGCTTCCGCCGCCGGATGCGGCTGCACCACCAGGACGTTCTCAGTCAACGTAGCCCAACCCAGCGTGTAACCGTCGCGGCGCTCGAAAAAGTAAATCGGCCGCTCAAACTCATTCGTCCAACCGGAGTTGACGATCTTGCGCTTGGTTTCGTCAATTAACACCAGCGAACCAGGGCTGAGCAGCGGGTGCATGCGCCAATCCTCAGTCCCGATATAGGCGTACCGGTGCGCCTTTAGATCCATGCTGTTAAGCAGCATCAGCGGCAGCTTGCCCCATCGCTGGATCATTCGACTAAGATATGTCGTTCGTTTCAGGTCGATTCCGGGGTCTAACGCAAGCGGAAGCAGCACCTCGCCGCTATTGCCATGCCCGCTGAATTTGATTAGGTGCGTCGTCTGGCCGGCGCCCAAGGTAGCCGAGTCGCCCGGAAGGCGAGTAATATCAATGCCGTACCATTCCAGGATCTCGGTGAAATCGATTCTGTAGATGGCCGACAGTGAATAAAGACGGTAAATGGTGGGAACGATACCCTTGTTTTCAATATCAGCCAGCCGGCTGATGGCCATCAGGTATTCGTCGTTGTTATGCAGAGCCGCGATTTTCTCACTCAGCTCTTCCACGTCGCGGTATCGCAACTTGAGTTCTTCGCGGCGTTTCTTCAGCTTCTGGCCGGCGTCCTCCATGTCAGCGCCGAATCCCCGACACGTCCCAGTTACGTCTTTTCATTCAGTAGGTTATATACACTGGAAGCCTGTAGTTGGAGGGAATACAGACTCTTCCTGGGTGAATTATAACGGGAACCCCTAGGAGTGGGCAATACGCTTCAACCACGTCTTGTTCTGAATTCAGAACAAGAACTTCCCGAGGAGGTGAAATTTGCGAATCGTGGTCGGTGTGTCCGGCGCAAGTGGATCGATTTACGGGCTCCGGCTCCTTCAGAAGCTGCGCGCCAGGGGCGGCGTCGAAACACATCTCATCCTGACCCGCACGGGCGAGCGTACCGGATATCTGGAACTCGGCATCAAGGCCGCCGACTGGCGAGCATCCGCCGACGTAATGTATCCCGTCGAAGACCTGGGCGCCGCTGTCGCCAGCGGCAGCTTTCGAACGGACGGGATGGTGGTCGCGCCCTGCTCCATACATTCCTTGTCGGCTATCGCGCACGGAATCTCGGGAAATCTTTTGACCCGGGCCGCAGATGTCACCCTTAAAGAACACCGCCGCCTGATTTTGATGGTGAGGGAGACACCCTTTCATCTGGGACACCTTCGGTCCATGACCACAGCCGCCGAGATGGGCGCCATCATCGCCCCACCGATCCCCGGCTTCTATCACAAACCCGAAAGTGTTATGGACATCGTGGACCACAGCGTGGAGCGCGTGATGGACTTGCTCGGGTTGCCCTCGCCGGATGCTAAGCGGTGGAAAGGGCCGGAGGTACAATCCTGAACGTGGCTCGTCGCAAACGCGTGTCGTTTCAAGGAGAGAAGGGCGCATTCAGCCAGGTTGCGGTTCAGCAACTGCTCGGCGCCGACACCGAAGTAGTCCCGTGCCAGCGCTTTGAGGACGTGTTCCGAGCCTTGGCCGACGGCAAAGTGGACGCCGCGGTGATTCCTATCGAGAACACTCTGCACGGATCCGTGCATGAGAATTACGATCACCTCGTCAATTTTGAGCTTCCCATTCACGCCGAGACCAATGTACGCGTGTCGCACAGCCTTATCGCTTGCCCTGGCGTTCCGTTGCGCAACGTTCGCCGTGTATTTTCGCACCCGGTCGCGCTCAATCAGTGCACCAAGTTCTTCCGCGACAACCCGCAACTGGAACGAGTCCCGTTCTACGACACCGCGGGAAGCGTGAAGATGCTCATGGAGGAGCGTCCCACCGATGCGGCGGCAATCGCCTCCAGCATGGCGGCCGATATGTACGCGGCCAAGATCCTGAAGAAGGGCATCGAGGACGATCCAAGCAACTTCACGCGCTTCTTTCTCCTCAAGCGTCCGGGAGCGAAGCCGACTCGCCCGGTCGAAGCGGAATGGAAGACAACACTGGTATTTCAGACCAAGAACGTTCCCGGCGCGCTGTTCCGATGTTTAAGCGCCTTTGCCTTACGTGACATCAGTTGCACGAAGATTGAGTCACGGCCGCTGCGGGGCCGGCCTTGGGAATACTGGTTCTATCTCGACTTCCTGGGTCGTGAGGACGCCCCGGTGTCGCAGAAGGCGCTGGGTCATCTCGCGGAGCTGGCCGATTTCCTGCGCGTGCTGGGTTCGTACCCGAAAGCCGTCTAAGGACGTCCGATCCGCGCGCCCACTTTCCTGGCCTCCTCTCGAAACAATGGATTGGCCGGGAAGTCTTTGGATAACTGATCGAGCACCGTGAAGGCCTGCGTCGGCTGTTTTTCCCGAATGTGCACGATGGCCAGCAGGATGCGCGCGAACGGCCCCAGATAACGCCCCGAAGCGGCAACTCGTTCGAGTTTCACAGCCGCAGCCGACTTCTGGCCTTCCACGCCATCGAATCGAATAAACCACTTCACGAAGAAAGGCATGCTCCCGAGAAGATACTCGCACGCGCCGCCCGTGAGCTCGCCATCGGTGTAATTGGGATGCGCCCTCAGCAGGCGCAACGATTGAGTTTGCGACTGCTTTATATAGGACAGGCTTTGCCATTGCCGCTTCTCTATAAACGCGAGGTAGTCGGCCTGCAGCCCTGCCACCAGTGACAACGTGAAGAGCGCATCGGCATCATTGGGCTTACCCACCAGCACGTTCTGCGCCTCGCGTTCGGCGGTCCTTAAAGCCGAGTCGAACATGGCCCTTGCTTCTGGCGCGGGGCGAAGCGCTTGCTTGGCGACGATGCGCTTGTCCTCGGCGAAGAACTCGCTCTCCAGAATCCGCAGCCGGTGCAGTTCCTCGAACAGCACGGCCGAAGCCCGAACTGCGTGGGCCAACGGGTCGGATGGCTTGCTCTTCAAGTGCGCATCCAGGATTGTATGCGCTGAACGGAACTCGAAGTTGTACAGACGCTGGAACGCCTCGTCGATGGGCGTCTGCGGCACAGCGGCGACAGCAACCAACGCGGCGGAGAACAAGAGCACTAGAACGGGCAGCATCCTATGTTATCCGAACAATCGACGGAAATACTCCCGCGTACGCGTCTGGATTCGTCCTAGTACCACCGGTAACGCTTCGTGATGCAGATGCTCGGGCGTCCAGCGGTGGACCAACGCCGTCAACGCTTCAAGCTGCGCCGGCGAGTTCGGGAGCCGTCCCTCGGCATGCCCCGAGTACACGCGAAGACCATGATCCACGGCGCGGTAGAACGTTGCGGCCTCACGAAGGAACTCGGCATCCGAGCGGTCCAGGTGACCCATCTGTTCAATCACGTCGATGCGTTCCGGCGTATTCAGCACCTTGAAAAAGATGCCGGCGCTCTTCAAACGCAGGTACATGACCGCGAAGTCGATGTCATAATAACCCCCGTTGCCCGCCTTCAATGGGTTGCTGGCGCCTTGCTCGCGCTCCAGCCGGGCCCGCATCTCCCGCAAATCCGGGCGCGACCGGCCGCTCTGGCCATAGCGGCGCCAGTCGACCTGCTGCAACTCGTGCAGAAAGCGCGTGGTGGCGGCGCTGTTACCCGCAACCGCGCGCGACTTCATATAGGTGATGCCTTCCCACGCCTCAGCCCGGGTGGAAAGATATTCGTTGTAAGACGCCTCGGTTTGCACGAGTGTGCCTTCGCGCCCATTCGGACGCAGGCGAGTATCCACCGCAAACATAATTCCCTCGGCCGTGTAGGCAGTGATCATATCGATCATGCGTTCGGCCACGCGTGTCCAGAAGCGCAACTCGCGCACATCGGTATCCGGGATGACGAAGTTCAGATCGGCATCTGAGCCGAGGTCGAACTCGCGCATTCCGAGCCGTCCCAGCGCAATCACCATCATCTGATCGCGCGGCTGGTAAGACGCATCCTCCGGAGGATGGGTGCGGCGTACCGACTCGCACGCGAGGCCATAGGCGGTGCAGATAACTGCATCGGCCAGATCGGAGGTGCGCTCCAGCGTGTCGAAAATCGGCGCGCGCATACAAATGCTCGCGGTCTGGATTCGGAACATCTCCTGGCGAAAGAATCGGCGCAACGAAGTCGCGTCCGTGAGCGACTTGGCAACCTCGCCGTATTCGCTTGCCGAGGCGCTTCGGACCTCAGCGAGGTCGTCCATCAACTCAGGGCGGCGAATCAACTCTTCCGCAAAATGAGCACTGTTCTCGAAGATGTCAATCACATCGCCCGCGAGCACAGGGTTGTCGTTCAACGCCGCAAGCCGCGCGTCGTTTGAATTCACGCGCTCCAGGAACGCTTCGAACGAATGCGCTGAGCGTAGCAACGGGCGTCGCCTCAACACGCGCGCTAGTTCAGGAGCACGTTGATCCAGGAAGCGAATCAAGTTGCTTGCAGGTGGGTCCGCAAGGGTGGGAAGTTCAGCCGAACGGTCTGGTGGAGGCGCAATGGCGCTGTAGTACAGCGGCTGCTGCGAATGAATTACGCGGTCGTAAGTTTCCTGAACCTCTTCCAGATGCAGGTTGAGTTGATGAAGAAGCTTGTCGGCCGAGGGCATGCGGCCCAACTCGGTAGCGGGCATCTTCCGAGCGAGCGTTTCGAGCTCGCGGCGGTCGGCGGGAAGAGTATGGGTCTGCCGATCATCCAGGAATTGCAGCCGGTGCTCCAGGTGTCTCAGGAACTCATACGCGGCCGCCAGGCGTGAGTACTCGACTTCGGATAGCAGGTTCTTATCCTGCAGGCGAAGCAGCGCGAGCATGGTGCCGCCATGCCGCACCCACGGTTCGCGGCCTCCATGCAAACGCTGCAAACATTGCACCAGGAACTCAATATCGCGAATGCCGCCGCGCGCCAGCTTGATGTCGAGACCGGTGTCGCGGGACCGGCGGCTTGCCTTTTCGTGTATGCGCTCGCGCGTGACGGACACAGCTTCGACCGCGGAGAAGTCGAGGCTCGATTGGTAGATGCGCGGCTCCACGAATTCGAGCAGTTGTCTGCCGGGTGCGGCCTCACCGGCGGCGACCCGCGCCTTGATCAGCATCTGCAACTCCCAATCGCGTGCGCGGGTTTCGTAATAAGACCTGGCGCCGTCGAGCGAGAGACACACTTCACCCAAGCGTCCGTCGGGGCGCAGGCGCAGGTCGACGCGATAGCAGGCGCCGTCGGATGTGTATTGCGACAGCAGGTCCGTGCAAACGTTGGCGACTTTCTTGAAGAACTCTTTGTTGGAGATCGACTCCGCGCCGCTCGTGTGGCCATTGCCGGAATAAACGAACATCAAGTCGATGTCGGAGCTGTAGTTCAACTCTCGCCCGCCGAGCTTACCCAGCGCCAGGATCGAGAACCCGCACTCTTCGAGTTCGCCATCGGGGGCGCCGCACTGCGGCTTGCCGTAACGCTGCTCCAGGTTCGCTCGGATGCGCCGGTACGTGCACTGGAGGATTGCGTCGGCGAGATTCGAGATCTCCTCGGCCACCTCGGGCAGGGAAGCGTGCCCCATTACGTCGCGCAGAAGGATGCGCAGCAATTGACGGCGGCGGAAGATCGCTAACGTTTGCGCCGCCGGCATCGAGCCTGGCTCGCCTAGCTCGGGTTCCAAGCGCTCGCGGAATTCATCCTCAGAGAGCAGCCGGAACGTATCGGGTGAGGAGACGAGCGACTCCAGCCATTCCGGAAATTGAAGAATCGCGTCGGAAAGAAAGCGGCTGTACGATGAAACCGCAATCAGGTATTGAGTGCCAGATGCCGAGCTTGCCAGCCGCGCGAAGATCTCCGGATGGCGGCGGCGAAACGTTTCCAAATACCGCTGCGAGGCTAGCGGGTCGGCGGCGGAAGAAAGCAGAATGCGGATGTTGGTTTCGCCGGAAGTAAGCGTGGGCTCCATGCGCGGTGAACTACGGGGTCGCCTTCGCGATTATAGCGCCCGGCCGGATGAGCCCCTCGGTCACAACCTTTGCGTAGAAGCCGCCGCGTGCCCATAGCGGAGCGCCCGGCGTTGTATCGTACAACTGCTTTTGAATGCCGGAGCCGAGTGTATTCAAGGTTCGGCACGGTTGGCGGAGCTTGGTGATCTCGATGGTGGCTTCGCCGACGTGAAAGCGATCGCCGAAGCGCACCTGGCGAAAGTCGATCCCTGCGACAGTGAGGTTTTCGCCTAAAGCGCCGGGGTATACCGGATAACCTAAAAGCTTCAGCGCGTCGAGGTCTTCGGCCGAGATCAGCAGCAGCGCCTGTTTGGGGCCGCCGTGAAAACGAGGATGCGCCCAGCTATCCCCTTCGATGCCGTGGCGCGTAACGCGACCTTCCGCGATCGCTCGCTTGGGAATGCCGCCCTGAGACACGTTGATCTGAAGGACGACACCCTGCATTCGTTAAATGTCGTAATACAGCGCGAACTCGTAAGGATGCGGTCGCAATCGCACCGCTTCTGCTTCCGCGCGGCGCTTATAGTTGATAAAAGTTTCAATCAGCTCTTCGCTGAAAACGTCGCCCTTAAGCAGGAAGCTGTAGTCGTCTTCCAGTGCCGTGAGCGCTTCGTCGAGAGACCCCGGCATTGATGGAACGCTCTTCAGTTCTTCGGGCGAAAGGTCGTATATATCCTTGTCCAGCGGCTCGCCGGGAGCTATACGATTCTGCACGCCATCCAGGCCGGCCATCATCATCGCGGCGAAGGCAAGGTACGGATTGCACGATGGGTCCGGCGGACGGAATTCGACACGCTTTGCCTTCGGGCTCGCCGAGTACATGGGGATGCGTACGGCCGCCGAACGATTGCGACGGGAATACGCCAGGTTCACGGGCGCTTCATATCCAGGCACCAGGCGCTTGTAGCTGTTCGTAGTCGGCGCAATGATCGCGGACAACGCCCGCGCGTGCTTCAACAGACCACCGATGTAATGCAGCGCCATCTCGCTCAGGCCCGCATATCCATCGCCCGCGAAGAGCGGATTGCCGCCTTTCCACAAGCTTTGATGACAATGCATGCCGCTGCCGTTGTCGCCGAACAGTGGCTTGGGCATGAAGGTAACGCTCTTTCCGTATTGGTAAGCCACGTTGCGGACGATGTACTTGTACAGCATCATGTTGTCCGCGGACTTCACCAGCGTGTTAAAGCGCTGATCGATCTCGCACTGCCCGCCGGTGGCCACTTCGTGGTGATGGCACTCGATTTCGAGGCCGCATTGCACCATCACTTCCACCATTTCGGCGCGCAGATCCTGGTAGTGGTCCGTAGGCGGAACGGGGAAATAGCCTTCCTTGTAACGCGGTCGATACCCGAGATTGTCCTTCTCGCGGCCCGAATTCCATCGACCTTCCTCAGCATCGATGAAATAGAAGCCGGTGTTCGCGGTCTGGTCGAAGCGAACGTTGTCGAAGATAAAAAACTCGGCCTCGGCGCCGAAGTACGCTGTATCGGCAAGGCCGCTGTTTTGCAGAAAAAGCTCGGCCTTTTTCGCGATCCACCTCGGATCGCGGTCGTAATGCTGGCGCGTGATGGGATCGATAACGTCGCACGTCATTACCACCGTCGGGACTTCGTTGAACGGATCCATGAAGGCGGTGGCGCCGTCCGGAATCAACAGCATGTCGCTTTCGTTGATTGCAGCCCATCCTCGAATGCTGGAGCCGTCGATGCCGAAGCCTTCCTCGAATACGTCTTCCTTCAGCATGCTGATGGGATATGAGATGTGCTGGTTCAACCCCGGCAAATCGGTGAAGCGTAGATCGAGTTGCCGCGCATCATGCTTCTTCGCGTAATCGAGTACTTCCTTCGGGCTCATTCGTCCTCCGTGGATGAATCGGTAGTGTTTAGCTTATCGCGGTCAATCGGCCGCGCAGCAAATCGAGCGCGGTTTGCGTGGACATAATCCGAACCCGCGCACGATCCCCCAGGAAATAGTGGCGCGTGACACGAGTCCCGTCCGGGCCTGCGATGCCGAGGAATACCGTGCCGACGGGCATATCCGTTGCGCTCTCCGGGCCCGCCTCGCCCGTTACCGAGATTGCCCAAGTGGACCCGAGGCGTTCGCGCGCCGCTTCTGCCATCCGTCGCGCAGTGTCTTCTGAAACCGGATGCGAGCCTTCGGGTACGCCAAGCAGTTGGGTCTTGGCCTCGCTGCTATAGGTAAGGAAGCCGCCGAGGAAGTATCTGGAGCTTCCCGATACCTGCGTGATGCGCTCGCCTAGAAATCCGCCAGTCGCGCTTTCGGCGACGGCAAGCGTTTCTCCGCGCGCGGCGAGCATGGCGCCGACGCAGGCCTCCAACGGTTCACCGACGCACGTGTAGAGACGATCCCCCAGCAGCGGCTCGATCTGCGATCCAACTTCCGCCAGAAGCGTTTCGGCTTCGTCGGCTGTGGCGCAGCGCGCGCGCAGATGAATCTGGATATCAGCCTGCGCAGCCAGGATTGTGGTGACCGGGTTGGTGTAGCGTGTATACACGGGAGCGATCAACTGGTCCAGGTCAGACTCGGGCATGCCGGCAACGCGATAAAAGCGAGTGCGAATCACCATTGGCGGCAGCATGGCCGTCAACCGGGGCAAACACTGCGCTTCGAACATCGACTTCATTTCCTTGGGCGGGCCGGGAAGCAGCACGACGATTTGACCGTTCGCTCCGGTGAGCCACTGGCCCGGCGCCGTGCCGCGATCGTTCGGCAAAATCTCGGCGCCGCCGATGATATTCGCTTGCCGGCGGTTCACCTCGGACATGCGACGGCCGAGCCGCCGGAAGCGCGCTTCGATCACGTCGCAGATATCTTGTGAGATATTTTGCGATCGGCCGAGCGCAATCGCGACGGCGTCCCGTGTCACGTCGTCTTCGGTGGGACCCAGCCCGCCTGTGATGAAGATGAACTCGCTGTGGCCGAGCGCGTAGACAATCAGGTTCGACAAACGCAGGCGGTCATCGCCGACGACATACTTCTCCACCACCTCAATGCCAAGCGCATTCAGTTGATCGGTGACATATAGCGAGTTGGTGTCGGTCTTTTGCGGAGTGAGCATCTCCGAACCGACCGCGACGATGGTAGCGTTCATTTAGGGCAGCGGTTTGCCCGCGATGTTCACGTCCACCCGATACAACGCGTTGGTTGTGACCACTGCCAGCGCGCGTGAGGGAAGGAACGCGAGCCCGACAATGTTGGGGCCGGAAAGGAACAGCTCAGCCTTGCGGTCCTTATCAATGCGCACCACGCCGCGCCGTCCTTTCAGGGACGCGGCGACATACAAGCGGCCTTCGGTATCGAACGCCATGCCCTGAGGCCGGCCCAATCCGCGATAAAAGATCTCGACTCCTCCATCGGGAGCAACTCGATAGACCGAATCAAAGCTGGAAGTCGTCGGTCCGGTGACGTAAAGGTGATCGTCAGGACCGAAGGCAAGGTGATAAGCCGCAATCGAAGGCTCGATTGTGGCGAACACGTAGATCTGCCGCTGCTGGCTGATCTTGAACACCGTGCCGCTGCGGTCGCCTACATAAAGATTCTGCTCGCGATCGAATGCGAGCCCGGTGCCGATGCCCATGCCCTCTACATAAACCGACAGATTGCCGGCGGGCGTCGCCTGATACACCGAGCCTTCGCTGCGGCTTGAAATATACAGCATGCCTTCGATATCGAAAGCGAGCCCGGTGGCATTCATCACATCGGTCAGGAACGGCCGCATCGCATAATTGGTGTCGATCTTGTACACCGAAACCGGCGTCTTTTGGCCGCGCGATCCGCTGAAGGTGCAGTAGATGTTTCCTGCTGCGTCCACGGCAGGGTTTGCCACCGGATGCAGTCCGTCGGCGATCTGAATGCCGACATCGCAGATCCACGGCTGACTGCGTGCGCCGTCGCTGCCGATCACGATCTCGCCGGCTGTCGCGCCTTCAGGAACCCGAGCGATCACGAGCGATTTCGAGCCGACGATGACCGGCGCCGCCACATCACCGATGTGAACCGAAGCCAGCGAGTCCGAGGTGAGGGCTCGCCCATGGATAGAGAACTCGCCGCCAGGGATGGCGGCTTGAGGAGTCACCTGCACAATCTCGGGGTTGCCGTTCGGAGTTTGCCGTTTTGCCATGTCAGTAAAGGTGAAAATACCCTGCTAAATACAAGACTACCGCGCCGTAGACACCTGCCATCAGGTCGTCCATCATGATGCCTGTTCCCGCGGGGAGTGCTTCGAGTTGGCGCACCGGAGGCGGCTTCCAAATATCGAAGAGACGGAACACGAGAAAGCCGCAAAGGTATGCCTGCCAGCCATAAGCAGCGGCTCCCGCGAGCGTAATCCATTGCCCTGCGACTTCATCGATGACGATGTGGCCCGGGTCCTTGCGGCCGCTGCGCTGCGCTTCCACGGTGGAGGCCCAGATGCCGATTGCTCCGCTCGCGACGCCTGCAATAAGGTTGGCAATCACACCCCAACCGAGCGCCCAGGAAATCAGGATCGCGGCGGCAGCGCCTACCGTCCCGGGAGCCACCGGGGCGTAGCCGCATCCAAACCATGTGGCCAGCGCGCGCGCCAGGCTAACGGTCATCTTCCTCGTCGTTGGGAGCGTCGGGGCGGTCGCCCGGCTGAATTGGCGTTGAGATGACGTACTTCTCGGTAGCCCAGTTGCCGAGATCGATCAACCGGCAGCGTTCGGAGCAGAAGGGGAAATCGGGCATGCCGATTTGTACCGGCTGTTTGCAGATCGGACACTTCATGCGTTAGCGAGAATGCGGAAAGGCTCCTGCCTGCGCGCCTGCGTCACAGGGGCTTCGTCGATGAGTTCACCCACAAGATCGTAGTCGTGAGCTTCGGTGATTCTGATGCGTCGCAGTTGACCGGGCGCGGCTTCCCCTTCGCCAAGATCGTTGATGTAGCAGATCCCGTCGATCTCCGGCGCTTGCGTGGGCATGCGGCCTTCCCATAGGAGGTCGGTTTCGTCGGAGGGGCCGTTGAGCAGGATAGGGAACTCGCGGCCGATCAGCTTGCGGTTCGCGGCGCGCGAGATCTTTTTCTGCAGCGCCATCAGCTTGCGCTTACGGTTCTCAATCGTGCGGCGGTCGACTTTGTTCTCGAGGTGATAGCTCTGCGCGGTGTCTTCGTCCGAAAAGCTGAACACCCCGAGGCGATCGAACTGCGCCGCTTGCACGAACTGCATCAGCTCTTCGAAGTCGGCGTCCGTTTCCCCGGGAAACCCGACGATGAAGCTGGTACGGATCGAGACGGCAGGAATCGTACTGCGTACCTTTTCCAGCAGCTTCAGAAAGATGTCGCCGCTCGCGCCGCGCTTCATCCGCTTCAGGACGGAGGCGCTGGCGTGCTGCAGGGGCATGTCGATGTATTTCACCAGAGACTCGTGCGCCGCGATCGTTTCCAGCAGGCGCGAAGTGACTCGGTTCGGATACGCGTATAGAAAGCGAACCCACTTGGGCTGCTCGGTCGGAAGGTCAGCCAGGCGCCCGAGAAGATGCGCGAGTCCATCCTTGATTTGGAGGTCTTCGCCGTATGCGGTGGTGTCCTGGCCAATCAGGTTGATCTCGCGAATGCCTTGCGCGAAAAGTCGAGAAGCCTCGCTGACAACCGACTCCGGCCGGCGGCTGCGGTTTGCGCCCCGATACTGGGGAATCACGCAGAACGAACAAGGATGGTCGCATCCTTCCGAGATCTTGATATAAGCGTAATGCTTCGGTGTCGACAGCACGCGCGGCGTGAGGTCATGATAAAGGTACGGTTCGAGCGGGTTGAACGCCGGCTCCTCGCCTTGGCAAAGCGCGACGACTTTATCGAGCTCATTCGTGCCGATCAGCGCGTCAACTTCCGGCAGGTCCTTCTGAATGTCCCCGCGATAGCGCTCCACCAAACACCCGGCCACGATAAGCTTTTTGGCCACGCCGGTCCTCTTGTGCTCGGCCATTTCGAGGATGGTGTCGACCGACTCCTGCTTGGCCGGGTCGATAAAGCTGCAGGTGTTAACGACGATAACGTC
>DASQDN010000150.1:0-10645 GCA_035634155.1 Bryobacteraceae bacterium
TCATCGGCATCCCTTAACTTCCATTCCGAAGACAAGTACTTCGCCTCGAGCGAAGGGTCATCCATCCAGCAGCTCGTCATTCAGACGTTCGCCTTCGCCAGCGCCAACGCAGTCGACACCCAGAAGCGCCTTTCAAAGACCCGCAACTATGTGCCGCCGCCTCTTTCTACCGGCTACGAGTTCGTCGCCCAGATGAACCTGCTGGAGAACGCGCGCCGTATCCGCGAAGAAGTAGTCGAGCATCTCCAAGCCCCCGCGGTCCGTGCCGGCAAGAAGGATCTGATCCTCATGCCCAGCCATCTGATGCTCACAATCCACGAGAGCATCGGTCATCCGACCGAACTCGATCGCGCTATGGGATACGAGGCAAATTATGCGGGTACCAGCTATCTCACACTGGACAAGCTGCGCAAGGAGCGGGTTGCAAGCGAGCACGTCAATGTCTACGGCGATCGCATCACAGAAAAAGGGCTCGCCACGGTTGCCTACGATGACGATGGCGTGAAGACCACGAAGTTCCCCATCATCAGCAAGGGAGTCTTCAGCGGCTATCAGACGACACGCGACCAGGCGCACATCATCGGCGAAAAGCAATCGCGCGGCTGCTGTTACGCCGATTCATGGGCGAGCGTCCCCTTCCAGCGCATGCCAAACGTGTCGATGGAGCCAGGCCCACAAGATGTCACCTTGAATGACCTCATCGGCGGAGTCGATGATGGCATCCTCATTGAAGGCCGCGGCAGCTTCTCCATCGACCAGCAGCGTTACAACTTCCAATTCGGTGGAGACGCGTTCTACGAGATCAAGAACGGCAAGCGAGGAGGCATGATCTCACAGGTCGCATACCAGGCCCGCACGCCCGACTTCTGGAAGGCTTGCGATGGCGTCGCAGGACCAAGCTATTGGCAGCTTCACGGATCGGGCAACGACGGGAAAGGCGAGCCAGTGCAGATTAACTCCATGAGCCATGGCTGCTCGCCGTCACGGTTCCGACAGATCGACGTCATTGTTACTGACTGACAAGGTTACTGATTGACAAGGTTACTGACTGACCATGCTGACACAATCTGAGTCACAGCGCATTGCCGAGAAGGTCCTCAAGTTCTCCACGTTCCCGGACTGCACTGTCTCGGTTACCGAAGACGAGACAGCATACGTCCGCTTCGCCAACAATGGCGTGACCACGTCGGCATTCACACTCACCAGAACCGTCAATGTCAGTTCCACACGGGACACAAAGACGGGAAGCTCGAGCACCAACGACCTGAGTGACGATGGCCTTCGCGCGGCCGTGCGCCGCAGCGAAGAGATCGCCGCATTTGCCCCCGCGAATCCGGAATACATCGAGCCTCTCGGACCTCAGAAGTACCCCGAGTACGACCATTGGGACGAAGGCACCGCGGCGGCGCGCGGGCCGCAGCTTGTGCCGCACGTAAAGGCGGTAATCGACACGGCCGCGGCAAAGAAGCTGATCGCCGCCGGCTATTTCGAAAGCAGCGCGTACATCGAGTCCTTCGCGAACAAGAAAGGGAACTTCGGCTATGCGCGGGAAACGGACTCGCGCCTCAGCACCACAGTTCGCAACGCCGCCGGAACCAGCTCCGGCTGGGCAGGGCAGCCATCCGCACGCATCGCCTCCATCAATGGCGCCGACGTGGGCGCACGGGCCGTCGAAAAGTGCGCGAGATGGACCAAGCCACTGCGGCTCGAACCCGGCAAGTACACCGTGGTGCTGGAGCCGACCGCCGTGGGAGACATCGTGGGCAATCTCGGATCCTTCTTCCAGGCCCGAGCAGCCGAAGAGGGCAGGTCGTTCCTAAGTAAACAAGGCGGCGGAACGCTGCTCGGCGAGAAGGTCTTTCCGGAGATTATCACCCTCCGATCAGACCCCACCGACAGGCGTTATCCGACATGGCGATGGTCCGCCGGCTTCCTACCCACACGACCCGTGTCCTGGGTGGAGAAGGGCATCGTGAAGAACCTGATCTACGACCGATATTGGGCGGAGAAGACGGGAAAGCCCGCCACGCCATTTGCCGAGAACACGATTCTCGAAGGCGGTAATCACCAACTCGCCGACCTCATCAAGGCCACAGAACGCGGACTGTTAGTAACCCGCTTCTGGTACATCCGCATGGTGAACCCGCAGACCGTCCAACTCACCGGCCTTACCCGTGACGGCTTGTTCCTGATCGAGAAGGGCGAGGTGACGCAGCCCGTGGTCAACCTTCGCTTCACCGACAGCCCCGTACGCCTCCTTCAAAACACCACCATGCTAGGCCGTAACGAGCGGACACGCGGAGGCGAAACCGGCATGATCGCGCCGCCGCTCCAGGCGCGCGACTTTACCTTCACCAGTGTCTCGGACGCCGTCTGATGCCGCTCTTTCTCGGCATCGACGGCGGTCAATCGAGCACCACGGCGGTGATCGGCGATGACACAGGGCGCATCCTCGGCAGCGGACGCGGCGGTCCCTGCAATCACGTAGGCGCTGCCGAAGGCCGGCAGAAGTTCATCGGAGCCGTGGGCGCCTGCATCGACGCGGCGTGCAGTCAGGCGGGCCTGGACCCCTCTGCGATCAGCTTCCAGCGCGTATGTGCCGGCTTCAGCGGCGGCCCGGGCGATAAAGCGGCCTACCTCCGCGACCTTATTAGAGCCAGCGAGTACGACGTGACCACCGATGCCGTCGTGGCCCTGGCCGGAGCCACTGCCGGTGAGCCGGGCATGATCTGCGTTGCGGGTACCGGCTCCATCGCCTACGGTCGGAACGCCGAGCGTAAGTTCGCCCGCGTCGGCGGATGGGGCTATATCTTCGGCGACGAAGGCGGCGGCTTCGACCTGACGCGCCAAGCCCTCCGAGCCATCCTCCGCCACGAAGAAGGCTGGGGTCCCAACACAGCGCTCCACGGAGTCTTCCTGGCGGAAACCGGGGCAAAGGACGCCAACGATCTGATGCACCGCTTCTATACGACCGAGTACTCGCGCCCGCAAATCGCGAGCTATTCGAAGCTCGTCGATCGGGTGGCCAACACAGGCGATGCCGTGGCGCGCAACATCATCGTGAACGCAGCACAGCAATTGGCCACCGCGTTGTCAGCCGTTCGCATGCAGCTCTTCGAACGCGGCGAAGCGGCCAGGGTCGCTTACGTCGGCGGCGTTTTCAGAAGCGAGATGCTCCGCGAGCGCTTCCGCCTTCTGGTCGAGCTCGAGGATGGCAACCGGGTGATCGCGCCACAATACGGACCCGGTGTCGGAGCATTGATCGAAGCGTACGCGGGAGCAGGACTGACACCGACGGTCAGTGGCGCGGCCGACGCCGAGAAGGGATGACACTCACCGACATCCACCTCGGCCGAAGACTGGAGCGCGCCGAGGCGGCCGGATGCGCCGGCTTCGTCGAGGCACGCGCGCGTCTTTTCCCGGACAGCGGCGCCCAGTGGATCGACGTCGGCGGCACATGGGCAATGTTTGACGGCGTCGACTCGCCCATCACCCAGTCCTTCGGCTTAGGCATGTTCGAGCCCGCCACCGCCGCCGGCCTGGACACCATTGAGGCCTTCTTCCGCCGCCGCGGCGCGACGCCCCACCACGAAGTGAGCCCGCTGGCGGGTAAGGACCTGGCCGTGTTCCTCAGCGCCCGAGGCTACGAGCCGTTCGAGCTCACCAGCGTCCTGCACCGTCCGATGGCTCCACCCGATCCGGCCGTTTACAGAACGAACCGGATTTCGCGCATCTCCATAGTGAATGAACAAGATGCAGACGTGTTCGTCGCCACATCCGTGCGCGGCTGGAGCGAATATGTCGAGTATGCAGGCCTCATCCGGGACCTCGCCCGAGTGGGTGTCGCGCGGCGCGATGCGGTGTCCTTCCTCGCCGAACTCGAAGGCGAGCCCGCAGCGACAGCGTCGCTCACGATCCACCAGGGCGTTGCCTTGATGGCAGGAGCCAGTACCGTACCAGAGGCTCGGAATCAGGGGTTGCAGAGGGCGCTGCTGGAGGCGCGGCTCCGGTACGCCGCCGAGGCAGGATGCGATCTGGCAATGATCTGCGCGGAACCCGGCAGCGCTTCCCAGCGCAACGCCGAGCGCGCCGGATTCCGCATCGCTTACACCCGGATGAAGTGGCGCCCGCGAGCTAGTGCTTAACCGGAGGCGCAGCGCCCACGCGCATATCCGGCAGGGGCGTGGTGGCGGTGTGCGGCGGCAGAATCGGGTAATCCACCTTGGGCTGGGTCCCGGTCAGTGTCCGCAGAAAGGCAACGATCGCATCGGTCTCCGCCTGATTCAGCGTCGCCCCTAGCTGCGCCGACCCCATAACCGCCACCGCCTGCCCCAAATCCCACACCTTGCCGGAGTGGAAGTACGGCGCCGTCAGTTCGATATTGCGCAGCGAAGGCGACTTGAATACATACTCATCACTGGCCGTCCGCGTCACTTCGAACCGACCTTTATCGGTCGGGGGCAGGATCTCCGAGCCCGGCCGTTCCACCACGCCGAACGGGAAGTAGCCCGAGCCGCCGAGGTTCACGCCGTTGTGGCAGCTCACGCAGCCCTTGGCCATGAAGATCTCAACCCCTTTTTTCTCGTTGGCGTTAATCGCGTCGGCCTTGCCACTCAGATACTGGTCAAAGCGCGACCCGGGCGTGACCAGCGTCGCCTCAAAGGACTCAATCGCTCGAGCCATATTCTCAAACGTCACCGGCTGCGCTTCGCCGGAGAAGGCTCGCTTGAAGTGGTCTACATACGCGGGGATGCTCCGCAGCGTTTTCACCGTTCGATCGGGAGTGCTGTTCATCTCAACGGCGGCTTGCACCGGCCCCATCGCCTGCTCCTTCAGGTCGCGAGCGCGGCCATCCCAGAACTGCGCAATGTTGAACACCGCGTTGAGCACCGTCGGGCTATTGCGCGGTCCCTTCTGCCAGCCGTGTCCAACCGAGGTCTCGAGCAGATCGACGCCGCCCAGACTCAGATTGTGGCAAGTGTTGCAACTGATCAGCCAGCTTGAAGACAGACGAGGGTCGAAGAACAGCATTTTGCCGAGTTCCACCTTGGCAGGGGACGACAGGTTGCTCTTCAACGGAGGCGCACTGGCCGGGATGGTCTTAAATGCTTTCTGCGCCTTCTGCAGCAACGCATCGCCGGACTGGCCGAATGCCGCGATGGACAAGCACAGGAGCAAGGAAAGAGTAGCTCGCATATCTCCATCGTAGATCCCTAATGCATAGGAGTACTACCGTCGATCTATACGGTACGAGGGTTACTTACGTGGGATGGACGGGGCGCTTTTTCCACGTAAGAATTGGGCTTGTCACATATAGACGATCACTCGTTGGAACTGTATGCGCTCGGTCGCGTGTCGCAGTTCGAGGTGGTTGCCCTCGAGGAACACCTGCTGGTCTGCCCATATTGCAGTGAGCGACTACAAAGCATTGAAGAGTTCGCCCTGGCCGCTCGGGAAGCCACGCGCGCGGTCAACACGGAACTGGTGGCGACGCATCGCACCGAGGATGGATTCGTTCACCTGTACGTCCGCAGGACTGGTGTGAGCGCCTGGGTAGCAACCATCCGCGGCGAGACCATCGGCGGTGGAGTCTCGTCCTCCACACGCGAAGAAGCTATTCAGCTTTGCGTCGCAAGTTTCCGCGAAATGTTCCCGGAGCATGTTTGCGGTCGAGGCTGCTCCGCGTCGCGAGAGTAGACGCTCTACCTTCACCATGGTAGACTTTCTACCATCGATGGCGACCCAACCGAACGATAAGATCGAACTTCTGCAAGGCACCCTGGACATGCTGATCCTGCGCACCCTGCTGTGGGGTCCCGCGCACGGACACCAGATCGCCAAGCACATCCAACAAACCAGCGTCGACGTGCTGCAGGTGGAGCACGGCTCGCTTTATCCAGCGCTGCACAGGCTGGAGAAGAAGGGCTGGCTGGCGTCCAAGTGGGAGACTCCGAAGGATCGCAATCGGGAATTCAAATACTACCGGCTGACACCGGCGGGTAAGAAACAGCTTGCGGCGGCCGAGTCTAAGTGGGCAAAGCTGGCGGAGGCGATTGGACGCGTGATGGCGCGCCCGCCGGTTGAGGAGTAGGAGGACCCGTATGAACTTCCGCAACAAGCGCGATCGCGAAGCCGACCTGGCCCGCGAGATCCAGAATCACCTCGATCTTGAAGCCGAAGAGCGGCAGGCCAGCGGCGTTAAACCAGACAAGGCGCGGTATCAGGCGGCCCAGGCTCTCGGCAACCAGACCCGCATACGCGAGGACGTGCGAAGCGTGTGGGGGCGAACGGCCCTGGAAGCGGCGTGGCAGGATCTAAAGTTTGCCACGCGGCTCCTGATCAACAGCCCTGGCTTTGCAGCCGTGGCGATACTTACCCTGGCACTCGGCATCGGAGCAAACACCGCCATCTTCACGGTTGTGAATGCGCTTCTGCTAAAGCCACTGCCGTTTGAGCAGGCGGATCGCCTTGTGGTTCCTGCCACGGTGTTTCAGCGCCTGAACTCGGACCGCGGCTCGGTTTCGTTTCCCGACATTCTGGACTGGAAGGCGCAGACGGAACTGTTTGAAGCTGTCTCGGCTTTCACCCCGCGCAGTTTCGATGTCACCAGCGGCGACGAACCGGAGCGAATTCGCGGGATGTCGGTGGATCGCGAGTTCTTCCGCGTATTCACACGGCCGGCGGCAATCGGCCGCGTGTTCGAACCGGCGGAGGACACGCCCAAGACGAATGGCGTAGTGGTGTTGTCGCACGCATTGTGGATGCGGCGTTTCGGCGGGGACACGACGGCGCTCGGCGGCACGATCGACCTTGGAGGCGAGCCGCACAAGATTGTCGGCGTGATGCCGAAAAACGCAATCTGGCCAGAGGAAGCGCATATCATAAAGCCGCTCGGGGAGACCGCGGTTCCGTCGCAGGATCTTCTTCGGCGGGATAACCATATCTTTCGCGCCGTGGCTCGCTTGAAACCAGGCGTGAGCGTGGAACGGGCGCAAGCGACGCTCAGCGCCATGGCCGCCCGCGTTGCAAAAGAGCACACCAATCGTGCGCAGACCAGTTGGAAAGTCCATGGACTGCGTGACTACATCGTCGGCCCGGCTTTAAGCCAGACTTTGTGGGTGCTCCTGGGAGCAGTCGCACTGGTCCTCCTAATTGCGTGCGTCAACGTAGCGAATCTGCTGCTCGCGCGCGGCGCGGCGCGTTCTCGCGAGGTCGCGATCCGAAACGCTCTCGGCGCGGGACGGCGACGGCTCAGTCTGCAGTTCCTGATCGAAAGCGGGGTGCTTGCGACCGCCGGCGGGGTGCTTGGGATCGCGCTCGGATACGCAGGCGCGGCCGCGTTGGTGAAGTTTGCTCCGGAGGGTGTTCCTCGATTAGAGTTCGTCGCGATTGACGGCAGAGTGCTCACGTTCACTGTGGGACTCTGCTTCCTAACGGCTATGCTCTTCGGCCTCGCGCCCATGCTCAACGCGGTGCGCCGCGCGCCGGCCGAAAGCATCCGCGAAGGCGGACGGTCGGCCTCGGAAGGTGGCCGATCTGGTCGCCTGCGCAGCATCCTCGTTGTCTCCGAACTCGCGCTGGCTGTCATACTGCTTGCCGCGGCAGGGCTGTTGGTACGAACCTTCAACTCGCTCCAAAAGGTTGACCTGGGATTCTCAACGGCCAACACTCTCACCCTGCAGGTTGGACTTCCGAACTCGCGCTATGCCAGAGGCGAGGCTGTCATCCAAGGCTTCGATAGCATCCTCCAACGAGTGAAGCAGGTTCCCGGCGCTGAGGCCGTATCGGCGATTGCCGCCTTGCCCGTGGACGGCGGGGGCTTCTACCTGGGGCGAGTCTTCCTTCACAGCTCACAACCCGAACCGCCGGCTTCAAACGACACGCCCGCGCTATGGAACGTGATCC
Source organism: Bryobacteraceae bacterium (assembly GCA_035634155.1). Classification (GTDB taxonomy): domain Bacteria; phylum Acidobacteriota; class Terriglobia; order Bryobacterales; family Bryobacteraceae; genus DASQDN01. The sequence continues at coordinate 7,906 of DASQDN010000150.1, forward strand.
TCCCGGGTACCTTCGACGTGATGAAGGTTCCCCTCGTCGCGGGACGATCCTTCACCGACGCGGATACGGCTACATCGAATCCCGTCATCGTGGTGAGTCAGTCGATGGCCGCGCGGGTGTTCGGACGGGAGAACCCGATCGGCCGCCGCATCCGGTCGTGGCGGGATGAGAATGTCTACCGCGAAATCGTCGGTGTCGTTCGAGACGTCCGATTTGCCGGGCTAACCGAGGAAATGAACAACACCGTGTACGTGCCGCATTCGCAGAGTCCCTTCCGGGGCATGATGCTGCTGGTGCGTACGAGGGAGCATCCGCGCGCGCTGCTGCGGTCCATCCAGTCACAGATATGGTCATTCGACAACCGCTTGGCGATATCGGAAGTGAAAACCATGGAGGAGATTGTAGACGCCGAACTGGCTCGACCCCGATTCAGCATGTATCTGCTTGGAGTGTTTTCCGCGACGGCTCTGTTGATGGCGGCCATCGGAATCTATGGTCTGATCTCATACGCGGTAGCGCAGCAGACCAAGGAAATCGGGATCCGAATGGCCCTTGGAGCACTCAGCTCCGACATCTTGAAGAGGGTTACGGGACGCGCCCTGGCGCTGGCTTTGGTAGGAATCGCAATCGGAGTGGCGGGAGCTTTGGCCGTAACTCGGCTGATGACGACGCTGCTCTTCGGAGTGAGTCCGACCGATACCGCAACTTTTGCGGCGGCGGCGGGTTTGCTAATGGGAGTTGCGGTGATTGCTGCCTATATTCCAGCGCGTCGAGCCAGCCGGCTGGATCCGCTGATTGCACTCAGGTACGAATAGCCGCCATCGGAGAGAGCGTTGCAGAGACTCGGAGGATGAACTGCAGCGCTCTCTCGTCCCCGGCGGGACTAACTCCGGTTGCTGCCGGAGTTCTGCATGTCGTGGTGGACTGTTGATTCCACGCGTTGCCCGCGGCCGATGCCGAAAAGACCTGCCAGCCCGAGCAGACCTAACCAGCCCAGTTCCAGGCCCTGATCGCCATTTCTATCGTTTTGGTAAGTGGAGTTCGAATGCGGCTGCCCACCCGAGAGCGCGGAATCACTGGGGACCGGCTGCCCGAATCCAGGGTTCGATGCCGGCGCGCCCGCTTTGGTCGCATCCGTGGCTGAGGAACCCATCTTGTTCCCCTGGCTTTGCTGATGATACGTATCCTGGCTCGACGTGGTGCTGGAAGTAGCGCCTGTGTTCGCGCTCTGCGCAGAAAGGACGGCTGTTAACGCCAACCCGATTGCCGCAGTTTGGAAGCTCTTCGGAATCCCGTACATCCTCGATCTCCTCGACCGATGTACATGCAAGAGTATGACCAACGTGGCAGCTACATTACAAATCATTAACTTGCAGCTAATTCATCTCCTGTCGAGACAGGAGGATTTACCTGCCGCGCATGCGATAGCCTTCCACCATTGGCATTTTTACCACCCGACACATTCAAACTTAACTTGCTGCTCCCCGAAGCCCGAGCGCGCATCACTTGCTTTCTCCTCGCCCATAGAAAGTGCGCCCCTTCAATAGCTCCTCCATGTCGGGATTAGATGCCTTTGGGCGGTAATCAGGAGCAGATGGCATACGCAGGATCTGACACATCTCCGACAACCGCGAGCGTGAGCGTTCCCCAATTGCTTCGGCTAACGTTCTCGCGTATGTCTGCTTAGAACCCGGTTCACGAGGATTGACAGGCAAAGTGTCGCTAATGGACGGATCTGGAAGGTTGGTCGTTGCAATCAACGCTTTGTTGTTGTTGCAGCGGTAAGTGATAATTGCGTTGATCGTGTCTTCAACCCAGTCCTGCGCGCGGCGTGCCCCCAGGTCGTCGATGAGAAGAACTTCAGATTCAAGGGCGTTGCGATAAGCCTCACGATCTGCCGTGCCGGAGTTAGGGTTCCAACCGCGCTGGATGCGTTGTAGCAAATCCTGATAATCGTAAAAAGTTACTTCTACGGCTCGAGCGATGAGCACTTTGGCAACAGAGATCGCCAAGTGCGTTTTTCCAACGCCCGGAGGGCCCGTCAACAGCAACCCCAGTCGATCCTTGGGGCTTTCACATACCGGGTACTTGTTTGCGTATCGTTTCGCAGCAATGAAGACCTCGGCTAGCTGGTTGCGAACTACGGGATTGTCATCAGGCATGCGAAAAGTTTCGAACGAGGCTCTCAGATATCTGGGTGGAAAGTCGGCCATCGCCGATCTCTTAGCCTGCTGGATCTTTTTGAGGCACGAGCAACGCTCCGCCCCGCTAATTCCATGCCTCTCAACCAAGACCCATGTAGAGCCGCCACACTTACTGCAAACTTCTTCCTCCTCGTAAGACACAGGCCCTCCCTTCACTGCCTACATCGAGCATCCGCCTTATTACTGAGTCAGTACTATTTTGGTTGTCGTGGTATGAGAAGAATTCCTTTCACAAGGATGCCGCCATGCTGGCTGCGTTCAATTCTGTTTTTGTCTACATCCCCTACATACGGCTGTTTCGCACTAGTGTGCTCGCAATCCGCGAACTTCGGAAGGTGTTCGCGAATCGTGATTCTCTCGCACTGCCGAAATACTAACATAGGGTTGACCTCACGGCTGCGATTGCCCAATGCCTGTATGGTGGCTGTGAGTTGTCCGGCTCCATTAGCAAGTAAAATGTCCGGTCCTGAAGCCGGCACGAAATGCTAGACGATGTGGAAGCCATCGAACAGCAGATCCTGAGGCGATGGCGGGCA
>DASQDN010000151.1:0-5569 GCA_035634155.1 Bryobacteraceae bacterium
CAAGCTGCAGCCCGAAGACTTGCCCGGCGCCAAAGCGGCGCCCATGCCGGCCAATGTCCCCGTGATGCTCGCCACTCCCGCCACCCGGCCGCCTGAAGGGGGCGACTGGGTCTACGAGATCAAGTGGGACGGCGTGCGCGCCATCTGCTACATCGAAGACGGCCGCATTCGCATGGTGTCGCGCAACGGGAACTCGTTCGATCGACAGTACCCCGAGCTCAGCGTCACACCCCACCACCTCGCCGCCACCACCGCCATTCTGGACGCCGAAATCGCTGTGCTCGACGAAGAAGGCCGCTCACGCTTCGGCCTCATCCAGCCGCGCATTCATCAAACCAACCCGAACGAAGTCGCGCACCTCGCGCGTAAAACGCCGGCGAAGCTTTTCGTCTTCGACCTTTTGTATTGGGACGGCTACGACCTGCGCGGCACGCCTCTGCTCGAACGCAAGCGCGCGCTTGCGGAGATCGTAACGCCAGGGGAGCGCATTCAGGTGTCCGAACACTTCGCCGTCGATGGCGATCAGATCCTCGAAGCCGCACGACAAATGGGCCTGGAAGGTGTGATCGGCAAGGAAGCTAAGAGCAAGTACGAGCCCAAGCGCAGTAGCTGCTGGTTAAAACTGAAAGTCACGGCCGAGCAGGAGTTCGTCATCTGCGGCTATACACACGGCGAACGCGCCACGTTCAGCTCTCTCGTCCTCGGAGTTTACGAGGAGGATCGCCTCCGCTACGCGGGCTGCGTTGGGACAGGCTTCGACGACAAAAGGCTGCAGGCGATCTACAAACAGCTAAAGCCCCTGGAAACCAAAACCAATCCCTTCCGGGAACGCATTGACGTGCTGCGCAAAGTCACATGGGTGGAGCCCAAGCTGTTATGCCAGGTGAGATTCACCGAATGGACAGCAGACGGACGCCTTCGGGCGCCGGTATTCCTCGGCTTGCGTGAAGACAAAGCCGCCACCGAGGTGATACGCGAAACAACCGCCTCTGATGAGCCGCTGTTCCCCAAGAGCCGCAAGGAAGTCACTCACCTTATTGACGGGAAGACGCTGAAGTTCACCAACCTGGACAAGATCTGGTTCCCGAATGAGCGCTACACCAAACGCGACATCCTCAATTACTACGATGCGGTCGCGGAATGGATGGTGCCGCACTTAGCCGGACGGCCACTGTCGCTCAAACGCTATCCCGGCGGCATCCATGAGGACTTCTTCTTCCAAAAAGATATACCGGAAACGTATCCGAACTGGCTACGCATTGAACCGATCTACTCTGAACATCGCGGCGAGTCGATCCGCTTCGTGGTAGCTGACGATCGCGCCACTTTGCTGTATCTCACCAATCTCGGCTGCATCGACCAGAACCCCTGGATGAGCCGCGTGGAAACGCTCGACTACCCCGACTACATCCTCATCGACCTTGACCCGCAGGAGTGCACGTTTGACCGCATCCTGGAAGCCATGGGCCTCGTAAAGGAGGTGCTGGACGAGATCGGCATGAAGGGCTATCCCAAGACCACCGGCGGCGACGGCATGCACGTGTTCGTACCGATTGAGCCGCGCTATACGTACGAGCAGGCCCGCTCCTTCGCCGAGATCATCTCGCAGGTCGTGATCGGCGAAAAGCCCGATCTGTTCACCACGCCGCGTTCAGTGGCCAAGCGCCGCAAAGGACGCGTCTACTTCGACTATCTGCAGATCAGCTCAGGTAAGACCATCGCGGCCCCGTACGTGACACGCGCCTACGATGGGGCCCCCGTCGCGACGCCGCTGCATTGGGATGAAGTGAAGAAAGGCCTCACACCGAAAACATTCACCATCGAGAATGCTGTGGCGAGATTCAAAGAAGTGGGCGACTTGTTCCAGCCGGTGCTAACGCAGCCGCAGAAACTGGAGCCCTCACTCAAGAAACTCGCAAAGCTGATTCGACCGGGTTAGTTGTTCCGGGTGCCTTCGAAGCGGAAGCGCAGCACCATGTCGCTCGCGACGGGTCGGTCGTCGGCACGGGCCGGCTCAAAACGCCAGCGCTTCGCCGCTTCCACAGCAGAGCGTCCGAGATTTCCATCAATGCCTTTCGTCAACAGCGCGGCATTCGTCACAACACCCTTCGGATCGATGGCAACGCGCACGATCACGGAGGTGTCGCGCTCGGCCGTGACTCGTGGCTGGACCTCACGAACCACTTTCGGTGGAACGTAATCCTTCTGCCGGAAGCCCGGAATCCACCCGAGCACCTTTTTAAGCGGCGACTTGCCTTTCTTCTCGGCACTCGCCACTACCTTGGGAACCTCCGGCGCGCGTTCCTGAATCGGCGGGCGCTCCAGCTTTGCCGGAGCCATCGCAATCTGAGGCGGCGGCGCGGATTCCAGGATAGGCTGGGGCTTCTCGTCCACGGCAAGCGGCGCCTGCTCAAACGTCGTCGGTGCGCTGCTTTCCGCTTCCCGCATCTTGCGACCTCGCTCGGTCCGGGCAGTCTCGCGCTGTGGTGTTACCTGGTCCATCCCCGCGGCCGCCGCTTCCGCCATTCCCGTCGTGCCAGGGACGGCATTGGCAACACGCAGCGATTCCGTAAACGGGCCAATCTCCATCCGAAAGTTCAAATCGGTTCCCGTCGGCTTGTAGTCGAGAGCGCCGGCCTGAAGCTGGGCGTGAGTGAGTTCCAGCTTGCTTTCTTCCATGCCGTCCGCAATCCAAACGACTGCGCCGGGCGCGTTCTCCAGCACTTTACTCTCGGGATTCCACCGCAGCCGCACCAGGCCCGGACGCGTTTCCGCTTCCATCGACAACATGTTGAACGGACTGTTGGTGGAGTTCGACTGCAGCAGGAATGGAGCGATTGCAAGCATCGCGGCGACACCAGCAGCCGCTGCCCATCGCCGCCAGTTTGTGGGTTGCAGGGCGGGAGCCGGAGGCATCGCAGGCTGCTCGGCATCGGGAAGCTCGAACTCCCGGTAGCTGCTGGTCCTGTGAATGTCTCCGTTCTCCCAAAGGAAAAATCCAGCCGTAGATGGCGGACGAACGCAAAGCGCGACACACCACGGCTGAGAAAACAAGGTCGCCATCAAGTCCAGGTCGCGCGTATCCAAATACAACCCGGGGCGCTGGTGCGTACGCCAATAGCCGACACACTGCAAATCACCGTATCCCGATTTCAAGCGCTTGCGAAGGAGCCTGCGATCCTTCTCGGAAGGCACCCATCCTTCGCCATGCGTATGATCGCAGGCCAGATGCTCGGCAAATTCAATTGAGATGAGGTAGTAATCTTCTCCGGTGTCGCGGACTCGTCCCCAGAGGATCCCGCCGCGCTCCAATCCCGCGCGCGCCTCCTGCGGAGCATTCGCGGCGGCCCGGATCTGGGCAGCCACGGTTTCGCGCAGGTGTACGGAAACAGGTTTCCGCTCGACTGTCCAGATGTTGTAACCGTCCGACACGGCGGTCACGCAAGAGCACGTCAATTTCCATCTTTACAACCTTGTACTTTCATACGGCTGCACCGCGACAGACGTGTAGAATTTACAAGCCCGGATAAGAATTTCGTACTCCTACCCCTCCGGCGCGTGCTCCCGACGGCGGTTGCGCCGGAGGACGGCATATCCTGCTAATCCATTCACCACCATCAGCGTGTTCGTGAACACGAAGACAGTGTTGCCGACCATCCAGCTATAGATCGCAAACCCCAGGGAGGCAGCCATCTGGCCGATGAAAAGCCAAATGGAGACGCCCTCGCTCTTACCCGACCTCCACTGCTTCCGCACCTGCGTGAAAAGTGTCAGCAGTAATATGGCCGAACTTGCCCATCCGATTGCTTCCGAAGCATCCACATCCGTTAGATCACCTACAGAGCAGATGTGTACTCTCGTGACGGTATGCGGCGCTCAGAACCTAACAGTCATCTCCAGATACCCGAAGTTCGCATCTTTGCCGCCCGGATACACCGACCGGGCAACGGAGTGTCCCACCGCATGGCCGAAGTAGGCCGACAGCGCCAGATTTTTATGCACCGCGTAATCCGCGCTGATGTCGTAGAGCGTGGCCAAGCCGCGTGTACCTGCCGAGGTTCGGCCTTGGAATCCGAACGTCCATGGCTGAAATGCACCCCCGCCCAGATACCACAAATCGGCCGCCTCGGTCAGCCGCAGCGAATGAACATCCGATCGGATCGAGATCGCTTTCGAAGGCCGAAGCACCAACTCCACAAACGCATCCTCGTTATTCATCATGTTGAAAAACGGGAACCGCGCGTAAGGACGAGGCGTGGGTAGCGCTTGAAAGAAGGTCGCGTGCTCGGAATCGTTCGGGTCGCCATCGCCGCTCGATCGGGAATACCCCGCGCGCAGCCACGGCTGCAGTTTCGGGACGCTAGTGGGTTGCCAACCAGCTTCAACAGCGTACGAGTTCCCTGCGTGATCCAGTCGGCCCCAGCGGCCCGCTTGCAGTGCGCCCCAAAGCGTTACATCGAACAGGCCTGCCGCCGTTTTCGCCGAGTGCAGGTAGTGCCCGCCAAAAGTACCGATGCGGATATTCGCCCGATCCGTATTCCGGATGCTGGCAGGTCGGTCGTCTACCTTGGGGACGTTGCGCCAATCGTGGGAGTACATGCCAAACGCACGCCATTCACCATTGTGACGAGTGCCGGCCACCTGCCGTGTGAGCGCCGCATAAAGCAGCCCGATCTTCAGATTGCCCCAACCGTCAGCTTGAAACGCGCCTCGCGTCGGGAGCGCTGCCAGCAGCGTGAAGTTCGTGGTCTGGCTCGCGTGAATGTAATGGGCTCCATCGAAGCTCCGGCCCACATGCGACCAGCCGAAAGGCCCGATCAGCCGCTGCGAGATGCGGTCCCGCTTCACGGCCGCAAGCGTCGCGTCGGCAGGCGCTACCTCGGCGCCATCGCTGAACTCAAAGCGCCCCAATCGCAGGCTTTGCCGGTTATCTCCAAACAAGTTCTTCAACCGGAGGAAGCCCTGCTTGGGAAAAACCATGCTGGCATTGCGACGCCGCTTGTTGGCGACAAAGTACGTTGCGCCAAGCCCGAGTTGTCCCTGGTTACCCGGCGCGACAGCATCGTTGGGCAGACCCAGGAAGAAAGGCGCGGCAAGCTCGATCTGCCAGTCGAATGCGGGGCGCTGGGCGGCGATGCTGACCCGCAGCAGGTTGCCCGAAAATGCGTAATCCGAATTGGCGTTACCCTCGAACCAGTCCCACACTTCCAGGCGCGTTCGGAGGCTGCCCTGCATGCTGACCTCGGCAAAACTGGGGAAACTCATTAGCAATATGAAACAAAATCGCGCCTTCATATATCTCCAGTCCGGGGGCAAGGCGACTGCCAAGCTTGATCCGATCATCTCGTGGCTTTTCCCGTACGGCAGTGACATAAGTCACAGGCCGCGCGGCGAAAGCATGGTATTCGTAAGATCGCGATGAAAACCGCCTGGAACCGCGGAATCGGCGCGCCCGTGCTGCTGGCCGTCCTTGTGGGCCTGCTCTTAGGGGTCGGACTTTACACGTTCGGATACGCTCGCGGCGCTTCCTACATGACTGACGACCCTTCGGCTTGCGCCAACTGTCACG
>DASQDN010000152.1:0-7663 GCA_035634155.1 Bryobacteraceae bacterium
GCGCGTTATCGATCGAGTCTAACGAGCGGAACTTGTTCTTCGGGTTGTGCTTCGACAACACCTTCGTGATCGCCGCCGTCAGCGTCGTCTTGCCGTGATCGATGTGTCCGATCGTTCCGATGTTGACGTGCGGTTTGCTGCGGTCAAATTTCTCTTTCGCCATAGTGGAAACCTTTGCTCATGATGCCACAGCCGTTTTCATTGCAATCAGTAAGTGCGCCTGAATGAACGAGGGAGACGAACGGGCGTGGCTAAAAACTCTGGAGCCGTTGACCGGGATTGAACCGGTGACCTCGTCCTTACCAAGGACGCGCTCTACCATCTGAGCTACAACGGCCTGTAAAGAAGAATTATAAACTACGGCAGAAGCTTACACAACCCGAGCGGGCGGAGGGCCTAGGCTTGTTCGCACGCCAACTGTTGTGTGTACAGGGCCTTTGCATCAAATCTGTTCGCGGTCAGTAAGCGAGAACAACCGTGCGGAGGCGCATAGCAGCGCAAACGTCCGCGCCTCGAACACCGATCTGACGCCTGTCTGTTTCCTGCGCCCAGGAACGGCGGTCTTCAGTGCCCGGTAGATGCGGATCATGCCTGTCGCTGAGGGTTGCTGCTGCGCACTAATGCGTTGCCCAACTCGCGAAACACTCCTCTATCGTGTCCATCGTGAATGTATACGTCCGTACCACCCAGATCACTCAATGACTTCGCTGGGCGGCGGTTTTGCGACTCTAGAATGAACCAGATGTGGCTGCCTCGATTGAGTTTTTCCCATGCGAGGCAAGCCCGAGTTCGAACGGCATGTTGAAACGTCGGGTTGGCGGCGGGTGCGGACCAACTCAACGCGCGAAAGGTCATGAAGTGAATAGCGGCAGCTTTGAATCAGGTGGAAAATGCGATCCAACCTGCGTTCGCCGCCTGGAACTTCCAGCGCGGCGTTTTGCCGGGCCACGTTTCTTTCCAACCAGGAGGCGCGTCAGATTTACCGGAGAATCAATGATCCCTTCCGCGTACAGAGCCTGTTTGAGTTGCTTCAGGTCTTTGGCAGTTAATCCACCCGTGCGAGCGATTTCCTCGACTGTGGCGGGTCGGCCTGTTACCGATACGGGTTTCCTCACGATTCGGCCCTCAGTTTTACTTGACAGCGGAAAAAACGAAGGAAATGGTGGACGGGGAAGGATTCGAACCTTCGTACCTCGCAAGGAGGGACAGATTTACAGTCTGTTGGCTTTAACCACTCACCCACCCGTCCAGGATTTGTGTGGATTCGTGCGAAACGAACAACGTTTAACAAAAAGATTGTAGCACGGCAGGCGACCTGAGGCGCCGCATACTGGGGGTGTGAATCGCCTCGTTCTGTTCCTCTTGGCCATCTCCTTCGCCTTCGCACAAGGATCGCCGGACATCGTCGTCAGCCAGGTTTACGGAGGAGGCGGGAATGCCGGTGCTCCGCTTCGCAATGACTTCATCGAGCTTTTCAACCGCGGCGCCTTGCCAGTGAATGTAACCGGCTGGTCTGTCCAGTATGGCTCGGCCACAGGCGCCGACTGGCAGGTGACGCCGCTTTCCGGAACGATCGAGCCGCGCCGTTACTACCTTGTCCAGCAGGCGGCCGGCGCCAACACAGCCGCTACCGCGCTTCCTAGCCCCGACGCCACAGGTACGATCGCGATGAGCGGCACGGCCGCCAAAGTAGCGCTGGTGCGCACCGCGACTGCACTAACCGGCGCCACTCCATCGGAGCCCGACATCGTCGATTTGGTTGGCTACGGCGCCGCCAGCGCATTCGAGAAAGCGCCGACACCCGCGCTGTCCAACACCACCGCAGCCCTCCGGCGCGCGAACGGCTGCGTCGACTCCGATGACAACTCCGCCGATTTTCAAACTGGAACCCCGCGCCCCCGCAATTCCGGAGCCGAGCCGCTCGCGTCCTGTGACGCCTCGGCCTCTGAAGCGCTTCCGCTGAAGATCTCGGAAGTCCAAGGCCCTGGAGCCGAGTCTCCCGTCACCGGGCGCAACGTGTCTACCCGAGGCGTTGTCACCGGCCGCAAGTCCAACGGCTTCTTCCTGCAATCGCTTGCTGAGGACGACGACGGCAACCCGCAAACCTCGGAAGGAATCTTCGTCTTTACTTCGACTGCGGCCCCGGGAACGGCTCAGGTGGGCAGCGTCGTTCAAGTCACGGGCACGGTGACCGAGTTCCGGCCCGCCGCCGACCTGGGCAGCCCGCCGCTCACCGAAATTGTCAGCCCTGCCGTGGAAGGCGCATCGAGCGGACGCCCGCTGCCGGCGCCGGTAGAACTCGGGCTCGTGGCAGATCTGGAGTCGCTTGAGGGCATGCGCGTCACCGTGCCCGCCGTGCGAGTGGTCGGACCGACAGGGGGCTCCGTGTCAGAGGCGAATGCGACCGCTAATTCGAATGGTGTTTTCTATGCGGTGGAAGAGGGTGGCGTCCGCCCTTTCACCGGCCCTTCCGGAGCGCTCGGGAGCCGGCTACTGCGAATCGACACGCGGGCTCTCGGAACCCCGGCGCTGGATGTGCAAACGGGCGATACGGCGCGCGGCCTTACGGGCCCTCTCGACTTTGGATTCCGGGCCTACACCATCGACACCGAAACTCCGCCCCTCATCTTGTCACCGACACGTCCGGCGAGCTTCGTTCCGCGTGCACAAGGCGAGTTCGCCGTAGCCTCGATGAACCTCCAGCGGCTGTTCGACACGGAGAATGACCCCGGCACGTCCGACCCCGTCCTTACCACCGACGCCTATCAGCGCCGGCTGGTCCGCACCGCGCGTGCCATTAGGGAATCCCTTGGCGCTCCGGAAATCATCGGTGTGGTGGAAGTCGAAAGTCTTTCGGTGCTGCAGGCGCTGGCTCGAGAAGCCGGTAACTACCAAGCGTATCTGGCCGAAGGCAACGACATCGGCGGCATCGACGTAGGCGTTCTCGTGAGAAATGACCGAGTCATGGTCCAAAGTTTCGCGCAAGAAGGCAAAGAGATCCGACTCGACGACCAGATCCTAAACGATCGGCCGCCGGTGCTTCTCCGCGCGACTGTGGATGGCGTCCCGGTGGTCATTGTCGTGAATCACCTGCGCTCGTTGATCAATGCCGACTCCCCGGTTGTTGCGCGCAAACGCCGCGCGCAAGCCGAATTTCTCCGCGCGCTGCTGCGCCGCGAAAGTGCGGAGAACCTGATCAGTCTCGGCGATTACAACATGGACCAGTTCGACCCATTGATGCAGACCATCACTACCTCGGGCCTGCTCAACCTGACGAATCTGCTGCGTCCGAATGAAGCCTACACCTACGTCTTTGACGGGGTCACCCAGGCGCTCGACCACATCCTGGTAAGTCCATCCGCCCTGCGCTACCTGACGCGCTATCAGATCGCGCACCTTAACGCCGATTATCCGGAATCCTCACGCAACGACGCGAGCGGAGCAAACCGCATCTCCGACCATGATGTCCCAATTGCGTATTTCGCAGCCGCACCGCCGCCGCTGCGATTCACTTCCATAGGTCACGCCGCAAGCTACGTGAATGGAACCGTGGCGCCCAGCCAGTGGCTGACCGTGTTCACCCCCGGGCCGATCACCACCGCCACGGCCGCTGGACGTCCTGCGCGAATCGTGTCCTCAGCGGCGCAGCAAACGACCCTCGTTCTTCCCGCGCAGCTTTCCCCCGGAGTGCAGCCGCTCGTGCTTGGAGGATCCACAATCAACGTGCCCGTGAGCGCCGCCGCGCCCGGCATCTTTACCTTGTCGGGAGCAGGCAGGGGACCGGGAGCGATCCTCAATCAGGACCTGACCGTCAACGGAGCCGCCAACCCGGCGCCGCGCGGGACAATCATTGCCCTATACCTGACTGGCCTAAATGGACAGCAGCCCACCACCGTCTGGATCGGCAGCACGCGCGCCCAGGTGACCTACAGCGGTCCGGCGCCCGGGCTACCTGAGGGTATCCAACAAGTGAACGCACTGGTTCCGGCCGAGGCGCCGACCGGCTCCGAGGTGCTGGTCCTTGTTGCTTCCGGCGATGAAGTGGGCGCGGCTGGAGTAACGGTCGCGATTCGCTAGTCGCTAATGGTGAAGGAGGGTCCCTTGGATCCTCCTCCCTTTTCCAATCCCGCTACCACGCGTTGAGCGATCGCGGTGAACCCCACTGATCGAGCCTCATCCACCAGCGCTACAGGCTTGCCGGAATCACCGCCGATCCGGATCTGCGGATCGAGCGGCAGGTCGCCCAGGAAGGGCACATTCATAGCCTCTGCCGTTCGCTTTCCGCCGCCTTCGCCAAAAACGTCGATGCGCTGGGAAGTGCCGGGAACCAGCATGTAGCTCATGTTCTCCACAATCCCGAGCACTTCCACGCGTACCTGCTGAAACATCAGCACAGCCTTGCGAGCGTCTTCCAGCGACACCTCAGATGGTGTGGTGACCACAATTGCCCCGGTCACCGGCGCGCTTTGAATCAACGTCAATTGCACGTCGCCCGTGCCCGGTGGCAGATCGATGACCAGATACTCCAGGTCTCTCCAGTCGACTCCGCGGAGGAACTGCTGAATCACGCTGTTCAGCATCGGTCCACGCCAGATGAGCGGCTTGTCTCCGGGATTCAGAAAGCCCATCGACATGAGCTGAATGCCGTGCTGCTCCAGCGGCTGAATGCGATCACCAGCGGCGCGCGGCGCTTCCCGCGTCCCCATCATCAACGGAACGTTCGGTCCGTACACGTCCGCGTCGAGCAGACCCGTCCGGTAGCCGAGTTTGGACAGCGACAAAGCAAGGTTCACCGAGAGCGTGGTTTTGCCGACACCACCTTTTCCGGAGCCGACGGCAATCAGGTTGCGAACTCCGGGAATCGGCAGCTTCGGCTGCTCACCGGCCATGTTGGGACCCATATGGTCGATGGTAACAAGCCGGACCAGGACCATATCGATACGAGCCAAAAACACGTTCACAGCCCCAGCTGATTTCCTGTAAGTGTCTTTCTGTTCACTTGTTTGGAGGGCGCTCGAAGCGCAAGGTACGGGTCGAGAATGCACGGCCTCCTGCTACATTCATCGATAGGGAAACTGTATTTGCAGCCCGGCGCCGCGCGTGAAAGCGGTTGAGCCGGGCTTTTCTTTTTGGAGGAAGTTCAACAATGCGATTCGTCCTGATCGCAGTGCTTGCCGCCGCGCAAATTGCCGCCGGCTCCCCTGCGTTAAGCCTGATTCAAGACACCCTGTACAAAGCCGACGGAACACGCTTTGAAGGTGTCGCCCAGATTGAATGGAAAAGCTTCCGGTCCGCCGATGGCACGGAAGTTCCGCAGCAGACCGTCAGCGTGAAGATTACGCTGGGTCAGTTGCGAGCGCAACTGGTACCCACTACCAACATCTCGAACCCGGTCACGTATACCGTGAAGTTCAATAGCGACGGCCGAACCCAATTCATCGAATATTGGGCCGTTCCCCCCAGCAGCACGGCGTTGCGGCTGAAGGACATCCGAGCGCAGCCGATCGCCGGCCCGATCACCTCGGGGGGCGGAACCATCGCTGATATTCTCGGACTGCGCAACGAGCTGGATGTCCGACCGGCGAAGGGAAGCGGCTTTATTCCTTCGCGAGCGGCGGTGATCAACACGGCCGGCGCTCTCGATGGGGCTGTCGGCGATCCCTCCGACTGCATTCGTGTCGATGGAACGTCAGGACCCTGCGGCGTCGCCTCGCAGCTCACTTTCATCGACGCGGAAGTGCCCGGCGGAACCATGAATGGCGTGAACCGTTACTTCACACTAGCTGCCGAGCCGGCCACACCAGGGAGTTTGCACTTGTTCCGAAACGGAGTTCTGATGAAGCAAGGCATCGGCTACTCGCTCTCCGGAACCACAATCACCATGCATGCGTCGACTCCGCCGCTTCAAGGCGACGTGTTGTTGGCGTACTATCGCCTGGCTGCTTCGGGAACCGATACGATCCAGTTCAGCGAAAACGAAACTCCTGCCGGCGCCGTGGACGGCTCCAACGCTCAGTTCACACTGCAAACCGCGCCGCTTCCGGCCAGCAGCTTGCAGATGTTTCGCAATGGAATTCTCCAGAAGGAAGGTTTGGATTACACCTTGAATGGCAGCGTCCTCGTCTTCGTAACTGGGACGATTCCGCAGCCGGGAGATGTGCTGCAAGCGTCGTATCGGCGCTGACGTCAAGCTCGCTCTGGAGGAGCACGTTAACGAGCGGGGCTCAAGCAGGCATGCCGACCCAAATGACCAATAAAAAAGCCTGCGCCGTATATTTCGATACGGCGCAGGCCGAGGGATCGAGAAGCGAAGTTAGAAGGCGAACTTCAGTCCAACCTGCACCTTGCGAGCATCGCGCGCGCTGGTGTATTGGCCGAACCGCTGGTTGACCTGGTTGCCGGCGGCATCAAAGCGGGCCGCCGTCTCCACTCCACTGAACTGCGTGTGGTTGAACGTATTGTAGGTTTCGAACCGGAACTGAACCATCTTGCCTTCATTGAAGTTGAAGGTCTTGTTCAACGTCACGTCCCAGTTATTCACACCAGGTCCGCGGAACACGTCCTTGGGCGCGTTGCCGCGTCCGAACGGATCGGCGGGCGCCACGATGGCTTCTGTGCGGAAAGCGCGAAGCGGCGTACGCTCGCTCTTTGGCAGGATCGGGTTCATGGCCAGATCCGGCCGCGCCGTCACACCATTGCCGCCGCCTTTTGTCAGGTCCGACGTGGTGGTGAGGGTGTAGGAAACGCCTTGCGGCTCACCGCTCAAGAAAGAGGTGACGCCGGCGAGTTCCCAACCATCGAACACTCCTTTGGCCACTGCGTTGTTGTTCAAGAAGCGGCTGAGGCCAGGAATCTGGTACGTGTAGTTGATGACGAGCGTATGGGTTCGGTCATAACCAGCCTTTCCGTAGTGCCACGTGCGCGGGTCCATGAACGGATTCAGAACGTTGTTGCCATCCACAAGGTTCATGGTCTTTGACCATGTCCAGGCAACGCCGAACATCAACCCTTTGCTGAAACGACGGTTTAGCTGGGTTTGCATCGAGTGATAGCTGGAATTCGAGGCCAGCTCGTTATAGGTGATGTCGCCATAGCCCTGAATGGGACGCAGGAAGTTGATGGGCAGCGGCGAGTTGGGCGACGTGGGGTCGATCGACGACGGCTGCGCATTGGTTCCATACGGAACCGCGTTCAAGCTCCGCTGCTGCTGCAGGTGGCGAGAAAGTGAGCCTACATACGCAACGTCAAAAATCGTGTTGAAGCCAATGTCCTGCTGAACGCCGAAACTCATGTTGTAAACGGTTGGGGCGTCGTGCTCATGCTGAACACCCAACACGTTCACTGGTGTAAAGGTAGGCGTCGCGTTCGTGAGTTCGCTAATCGTGGTGTAGTTCAAAGTCCGATTGCTGAACAGCGGCGGCTGCGTGATGTGGGTTGCTGTCTGATCGTCTGGAATGCGGCCCGGGAACATGCCGAATCCGCCGCGAATCGCCGTTTTGCCGTTGCCGAACAAGTCGAGAGCAAAACCGACGCGCGGAACCACGATCAGCGGCCGTCCTCGCATGATCTCTTCGTTAAATACCTTCATGCCTTGGAACGGAGTGCCGCTCCCGGGAGCAAGAGTTCCAATCTGAACCGCGGGCACAATTTCGCCGGTCGCCGG
>DASQDN010000153.1:0-2520 GCA_035634155.1 Bryobacteraceae bacterium
GCACAAGGCGCATCCGGGAAGGCAAACGCGACCCGTGCAGCGCTAGAATCTCCATGACGCCGTCACATACACCGCGCGACGTACCATTTCCCCGGAGGGGCCGAATTCGAGATGTCGTTTGTCCGGTAAATTGCGACCGACGACGGAAAGCTCGAACGCCTCAACCGGGCGCCAGCCAAGCCGCACATCGAACACCGTATAGGCTGGAACAGGAGGCGGCGCGAGGAGTTGCAAAGCGCTCACATGCCGGACCCAGAAATCCAACTCGACGCTCCGCCCAAGGTCCATATTCGAACGAAAGGAGAGCTGGTTCCTGGGATCGAACCCTTCTTGCAGACCACCTGTCCTGTCCGTACTTCCGGGCTCAAGATCGAGGTTCTTTTGCAGGTTGGAATAACCGGAGGTCAGCCGCCACCACGGACGCGCCTGATAACGGGCGGTGACCTCGACGCCGTACGTGCGTCCCGCAAGCTTGTTACCGAGTACGACTGGCAGCGGGCCGCTCGACAACGCCTCCTGACTCCGGAGATCGTCGTAATCGTTGTAGTACGTCGCGATTGACAACGAGAGCTGTGGAACGGGAAGAACACGATAGCCGACTTCGTATGCGGTCAGTTCTTCGGATCTGAAAGTGGCGCTTCCACTGATTGCCACAACCGGGCCAACGGTAATTCTCAGGTCTCGATCGAACTGCGTTGGAATCCGTACCGCTCGCGAAATGGCGCTCCACAGCGATTGTTGTTTGTTCGGCGTCAACATCAACCGCACCGAGGGCTGGGCGTTCCATCCACTGAATGTATAGTTTTCGAACTTCGACCCAACAATCAGGTGCAGTTTGTCACCTCTTAGAGCGATTTCGTCCTGCACGAACATGTTGAATAAGCCCAGATGCCGGCCGGAAGGCTCAAAAAACAGTACCGGCTGCCGTTCCGTACGGTTGTTGCTCGCGCGGTAGCCTGCGCCCCATACGATGTCGTGCCGGTCACCCGCTTGCATGCGGTACTGCATGTCCACATCATAGGTGTGCCTCACCTCGTCGAGCTGAGCGGGTACCAGGCGCGAGGTCCGATCATAGTACGTCTGCAACTGCAACTCGGAACTGTTCCTGAATCGGTGCGTCCAGCGCGTGAGCAGGTTGGCTCCATGAACGCCGATATCCGGACGGTTGAGAATTCCTGCATCGCCGGAGTACAGATCGCCCTGAATGGTCAGGTCATCGCTCGCCGTGACGGCGCTATCGATCCGGAACCCACCCATGGCAACCTGATACGGGTCTTTTGCGTCTGCGCCATTCTGCAGGGCTAATGAATCTCGGTTGAAGTAGCTGCCGTAGATCCGGTAAGCAGTGCCGTTGCCCACGCCTCCGCCATAGCGAAATGTCGCAAACCCGCGCTCGTCGGCTCCGCCGCCCATAACAACAAGAGACCCCTGTGTTTCGGTGGCCCTCTTCGTGATGATGTTAATGACGGCGTTGACGGCATTGCCCCCCCACAGTGTGGCCGCAGGCCCGCGGATCACTTCGATTCGATCGACGTCTTCAATCACGATCTGCTGCATGTCCCAGAACGCGCCGCCAAACAGGGGACTATAGACACTCCGGCCGTCTATGAAGACCTGGATTTTGTTTGCGGCTGTGGTGGCGAACCCACGGGCACTGATTGGCCAGCTCCCGTTGTTGAACTTCGATACCTGTAACCCGGTTGCCAGTCTCAAGGCTTCCGGCAGGTTCCTTACGCCGGAACGCCGGATGTCCTCGTGAGTGATCACATCAATGGCTGCGGCAACGTGCGAAAGCTTCTCTTCCTTCTTCCCCGCAGACGTCACCTCGAGCTGCGCCAACTCCTCCAGGGTGAGGGATTTGAGCAGCGCCGAATTGGCAGGAACCTTCGACCGCGTCTGGGAGTGCGCGGGCGGCGCCAGAAGGGCAACGATCGCTATCAGTACTGCCGCCTTGACACGGGGGAACCCGCCCGCGAACGCGAGTGCAACGTCAGCCCAAGGCATCGCCCGAACAACGTCGGTGGCGGCCAAGAACCGGCACGAATCCGGCACAACTGCCGGCATTGCTATAGTCTCCTCCCGTTTGCGGTCACCCTTCGAAGATCGGAGCAACGGCCGTGCGATGCCCGTGCTCCAATGATTCTCAATCTACTACGACGGATGTACCTACCTCGGTGCTTGTGTATCGGACCAGGTCGGCGGTGGACAAAACTCCGCGGGCGTTCCCTTTGCGAGCAAGGCGACTGGAAAGAAGCTGCCGAGCAGATGCAGCCGCGCCGAGCCCAACGCTCGCGCAATCCTCGAGCAAGCTTACTGCCGTCTGGATTTCGCTTCTGGCCGGAACGCCCGTAGCAGACATGCATCGGCCTTGGTGAAGGAGAATCAATTTTATGGCCAAGAGCAATGGAAGCTATCGGTATGCGCCTCGTACGTTGCTCAGCGGACCTGACCACCATCGAGACAGCGCACTCGACAGGCGTCCGTGCCTGATCTATGGGCGCATGCGCCTGCAGCCGGGTA
>DASQDN010000154.1:0-5541 GCA_035634155.1 Bryobacteraceae bacterium
GCATTCGCGCTGCCGCCGCGGAAGGCTACGCGAGGCTGGGCGAAGCCTCTGACGTTGCCAAGCTCCAGCCTGCGTTCGACGACGAGAAGAAGATGCCGGCGCGACTCGGTATCGCGTTTGCCCTGGTGGCGCTTGGCCAGCGTAGCACGGAAGAGTTCGCTCCGCTGACCTACCTTATCCACACGCTCAACTCGCGGCAGTATCGCGGGGTGGCCGAACCTTATCTGCTGGAGCTAACGCGCCAGCCGGAGGTCCGGCTCGCGGTGTATCCGTTTGTGGCGAAGTCAACCAAGGACGAGAAGATGGGCCTGGCTCGCATCTTTGCGATGACGGGCGACCGGGAAGCAATCACTCAGCTCGAGTGGATCTCCAAGGACGCGGACCCGGAAGTGGCGTCGGTCGGGCTGCAGTCCCTGCGGGTGCTTCGCACACGCTTGAACTAAATTTCCTCGCACGCTCTGTCGTTTTTCGGCGGGCTGGCGCGTCGTGTTAGCGGAGACCAACCACCACTTATGAAGTTCATGATTATGATCCGAGCCGACAAGACCACCGAGTCCGGCGTGCTTCCTACGGAACAGCAGCTTGTTGAAATGATGAAGTTCAACGAAGAGCTGGTGAAAGCCGGAATCCTGGTGGCCGGCGAAGGCTTGCTCCCTAGCGGGAAAGGCGCACGAGTGAAGTTCTCGGGCGATCGGCGCACCGTCATCGACGGGCCCTTCACAGAATCGAAGGAGCTGATTGCGGGCTTCTGGATTTGGGAAGTGAAATCCAAAGAAGAAGCGATCGAATGGGTTAAGCGCTGCCCGAATCCGACCGGGGTGGAGTCAGAGATCGAGATTCGGCAGGTGGCAAGCGCCGAGGACTTCGGCGAAGAGTTCACGCCGGAGCTTCAGGAGAAGGAAGAGCAGTTGCGCCTTCAGACCGAACAGCAGCGGGCGCGGTAGCGACGGCAGCGGGCGGGCCGGGCGGTACGCGGGACTCAGACCGGGCGCGCCCCATTACAATCGAGGTATGCGCCTTCTTGTAGCCGCTCTTGCTGTATCCGTGTGCGCACTTGCGCAGACGGCAAAGAAGCCGTTCGACACCGAAGCAATGATGCGCATCTCGCGGATCAGCGAGGCGCAGCTTTCGCCCGACGGAACGCAGGTGGCGTTTACGGTGGGCCGTCCTGACGTCTCAGCCAACTCCCAGCCCAAGCAGATCTACATCGCTCCGGTTGCGGGCGGCACGCCTAAAGCCCTGACGACGGAGGCGAGCAATTCGCGCCCGCGCTGGACCAGCGACTCCAAACGCATCGTGTTCATCTCCACGCGCGGAGGCACTCCGCAGGTGTGGATCATGAATGCCGATGGCTCGGGACAGAAGGCCATCACCACGGTTCCCACCGGCGCGGGCGATGTGATCGTGTCGCGCGACGATAAGTGGATCGTCTTCACGAGCGAGGTA
This sequence comes from Bryobacteraceae bacterium, assembly GCA_035634155.1. GTDB lineage: Bacteria > Acidobacteriota > Terriglobia > Bryobacterales > Bryobacteraceae > DASQDN01. Next base: position 1,447 of record DASQDN010000154.1, read on the forward strand.
TATCCGGACTGCGCCGACGAGGCGTGCGCCAAGACCAAGATCGAAGCGGAGAAGAATAGCAAGGTTAAGGCGCGTGTGTACACGTCGCTGCTATACCGACATTGGACGGATTGGCAGGGATCGACGCGGCGGCATCTGCTAGTTGCGCCGCTCGAAGGCGGACCTGCGAAGGATTTGACGCCAGGTCCATTTGAAGCCCCGACCTTTTCCTTGGGCGGGCCGGATGACTTTGCGATCTCGCCGGACGGCAAGGAGCTCGCGTATGTCAGCAATGTGGAACGCGACCAATCGACCAGCACAAACACCGATATTTTTGTCGTTCCAATCGGAGGCGGCGAGGCTAAACGCGTCACGTTGAACGCAGGCGCCGACCGGTCGCCGATGTACTCGCCGGACGGCAAGTACATTGCATTCCGCTCGCAATCGCGGGCCGGGTATGAGTCTGACAAATGGCGGCTGGTGATGTGTGAGCGCGCCAGCGGCCGCACCACCGTGCTCAATGAGAGCCAGGATCGCAATATTGAAGAGTTCACCTGGTCCGGCGATTCGACGCGGTTGTTCTACACGGTGGAGGATCGCGGGCGCACCGGCGTGGAGATGATGCCCGCGACGGGCGGCGCATCGCGGCGTTTGATTTCCGCCGCAAGCCATATCGCCGACGTGCAGTTCTCGCCCGATGGCAAGACGATGATTTACAGCGAGCAGACCGGGGCTCGGCCGACCGGGCTGTTTCGAGCTTCCTCGGCCGGCGGCGCTGCAGTGCCGATCGAGAATCTCAATAGCGCGTTACTGGCGGAGTACAACCTAACCGAGCTCGAAGAAGTATGGGTGGAGAATCCGAACGATAAGGCGCGGATTCACAGCTTTGTGGTGAAGCCGCCCGGATTCGAAGCGGGCAGAAAATATCCGATGCTGCTGCTGATTCATGGCGGTCCGCAAGGCGCGTGGGGACATGCCTGGTCGTACCGCTGGAATGCGCAGGTGTTCGCCGGCGCGGGATATCTGGTGGTGATGCCGAACCCACGCGGATCCACGGGTTATGGGCAGAAGTTTACCGATGACATCAATCAGGACTGGGGCGGCAAGCCTTACGACGACCTGATGGCCGTTGTGGATCACATGGTGACGCAGCCTTACGTCGACGGCGAGCGCCTGGCGGCGGCCGGGGCTTCGTATGGCGGGTACATGGTGAACTGGCTGCTCGGGCATACGGACCGATTTAAAGCCATGGTGTCCCATGCGGGTGTGTTCGACCTGCGCAGCATGGCCGGGGAGACCGAAGAGTTATGGTTCCCGATCTGGGAGTTCAACGGCTTGCCATGGGACAATCCGGACCTCTACATGAAGTTCTCGCCGAGTTCCTATGTGAAGGACTTCAAGACCCCGACTCTGGTGACGCACGGTGAGCTGGATTATCGCGTTCCGGTCGGACAAGGAATGCAGTTGTTTACTGCCTTACAAACCCAGCAGGTTCCCTCGAAGTTTCTGGTGTTTCCGGATGAAGGACATTGGATTCTGAAGCCGCAGAATTCGATGTTCTGGTATCGCAATTTCCTGGAGTGGGTAGGGGAATGGACGATGAAGAAGCCTCAGGTGAAGTAGTTGCTACAATCAGTGAAACCCCTGATGGCCAAGACCATCTAACGGACTCGGAGGAGATTGGAAGTGGACTTGTTGACTGCGTTGCTACTGGCCCTGATCGTTGTGCTCGTCCACTTGCTGTTCAATGCCGACGGCGGTGACGGCGGCAAGTTTTCTCGTGCCGGCGCTGCCGCAGCCTAGTATCCGCAAAACCGCAGCGCCCCGGCGACCCGCTGCTATCCTGAAGGCATCCCCACATGGTCCCGGATACGATTCGCGAAGGCCTCACATTCGACGACGTACTTCTCGTACCTCAGCGCAGCAGTGTATTGCCTAACCAGGTCGATACCAGCACGTACGTTACCCGCAGGATCAAGCTGAATATTCCGATTCTTAGCTCGGCCATGGACACCGTGACCGAGGCGCATCTTGCCATCGCGCTTGCTCAGCAGGGCGGCTTGGGTATCATTCACCGCAACATGTCGGTGGAGCGGCAGGCCGAAGAAGTGGATCGTGTGAAGCGCAGTGAAAGCGGCATGATCGTGGATCCGGTGACGGTGGACCCGGACCAGAAGATCGCCGATGCGCTGCAGGTGATGAGCCGGTTCCGGATCTCCGGCGTGCCCGTAACGCGGCAAGGCAAGCTGGTCGGCATTCTCACTAATCGCGATCTGCGGTTTGAAACGCGGTACGACCTTCCTGTTTCGGCGGTGATGACCAAGGACAACTTGATCACCGTATCGGTGGGCACCACATTGGACCAGGCTCAGGAGATCCTCCACAAGCACCGCGTGGAGAAACTGCTGGTGGTGGATGAGGATTACTACCTCAAAGGCCTGATCACCGTCAAAGACATCCAGAAGCGGTTGAAGTATCCAAATGCGGCCAAGGATGAGCAGGGCCGGCTGCGCTGCGGCGCGGCGCTCGGCGCGACAGGCGATTATCTGGAGCGCGCCAAAGCGCTGGTGAAGATGAAGGTGGACGTGCTCATCATCGACACGGCCCACGGGCACAGCGAACGCGTGATGCAGGCGGTGAAGCACCTGAAGAATGTGCTGCCGGAAGTGCAGTTGATCGCAGGCAACGTGGCCACTTATGAGGGCGCCAAGGATCTGATCGATCTGGGCATTGACGGAGTGAAGGTCGGGATCGGGCCGGGTTCGATTTGTACGACGCGCGTGGTGAGCGGCGCGGGCGTGCCGCAGATCACCGCGATCGCCGAGTGCTCGCGGGCAACGCGTGGAACGGACGTTCCGCTGATCTCAGACGGCGGGATCAAGTACTCGGGGGACCTGTCGAAGGCTGTGGCCGCGGGCGCGGATTGCATCATGATCGGCAGCCTGTTTGCGGGCACGGAAGAAAGCCCGGGTGAAACGATTCTGTACCAGGGTCGTACGTTCAAGAGCTATCGCGGAATGGGTTCGCTTGGCGCGATGGCGCAGGGCAGCTCGGATCGATATGCGCAGGAGGCCGGCGGCAAGCTGGTTCCCGAAGGCATCGAGGGCCGAGTTCCTTACAAGGGTCCGTTGTCTGAAATGGTGTTCCAGCTTGTTGGAGGCCTGCGCGCGGGTATGGGTTATTGCGGCTGCGCGAATGTCAAGGATATGCAGGAGAAGGCGCAGTTCCTGCGCGTATCTTCGGCAGGACTTCGCGAAAGCCACGTCCATGATGTGATCATCACCAAGGAAGCCCCGAACTACCGGGTCGAGTAGTTTTCTTTCCCTCCTCCTCTAAGCGTTTCGTACTGCCAGCGCGTTAATACTGGTGCAGTGCAGTACGAAGCGACCATGATTCTGCCAGCACGCACGGGGAACGCCGCTGCTTTCGAGCAGATTGTGCGCACGCATGAGCGACAGGTTTTGCGTGTCGCGGTGCGGCTCACCGGGAACCTCCACGATGGGCAGGATGTGGCCCAGGAAGTCTTTCTCAAGCTGCATCGCGAGTTTGGCCGGTTCCAGGATTCTAGTCTCATTGGGTCCTGGCTCTATCGAGTGACGGTGAATGCGTGCTTCGATCTGCGCCGCAAGGCTAAGCGCGCCCCGGTGGAGAATGCCGGCTTCGGTTGGGAAACGTGGCGCTCGGGCGAGCGATCGCGTGAGCAGGAATTGGCGCATCAGCAGGAACTGGCGCTCGCAATGGAAGAGTTGAGCGAGCGTGAACGCGCGGCTATAACGCTGCGCGAGTTGGAAGGTCTGTCTACCGCCCAAGTGGCGGAGATCCTGGGGACGGCGGAATCGACGGTGCGGGTGCAGATTGCCGCCGCTCGGGTGAAGTTGCGGAAATGCTTGGAGCGCCTGCGAGGGAAGAAGCGATGAAGGAATGCCCGAGTTTGGAAGCGCTGGCGATGTGGGTGGATGAAGGAGAAGCGGCGGGCGTGAGCGCGTCGCATATTGCTGAATGCTCGGCCTGCGGTGAGTTTGTGGCGGAGTTGAAAGCGGACCAGGCGCTGTTACGGAGCTCGACCGAGTTGCCGGAGTTTGCTCATGCGGCGGTGCGCGGTCGGGTATTGGGGAA
>DASQDN010000155.1:0-24850 GCA_035634155.1 Bryobacteraceae bacterium
TGTAGTCGTCGTGGGCACTTCGTTCGCCGAAGGCACACGCTTCCCTGAAGCGTCAGGCGCGGAGCCATCCATATTCTTGGTGGCAGTTGACTCGGCCTTGCCCTTCGTCAACAGTTCAATAGCTTTCTTCAGAAGAAGATCTTCTTCATCCTTCTTCGGCACATCCGGCGTCGGCTGAGCCTGCGGATCCGCCGTCTCCTCTGCTTCGACCAGCGCCTCCGCATCCGTCACCAGCACGTTCGGCGTGACACCGGTATCCTGGATCGCCTTCCCCGATGGCGAGTAATACTTCGCAACGGACAGGATCACGGCAGCTCCGTCATCCAAGGTCACAGCCTTGCGAATCGCCGCATCGCCATAGGAACGCTCGCCCACAACATCGGCGCGCTTGGAATCTAGCAGGCTGGCCGCGAGCACTTCCGCCGCCTTGGTCGTACCGCGATTCGTAATCACGGCAATCGGCTGCAACTTATAAGGAGCCTTGCCGTCTGCACTGAAATTCTGGCGCGGGAACTTCTGCCCCTGCGAATACGCGATCAGGCCCTTCTCCTGGAACAGGTTCGCAATCGCGACGCCTTCTTCCGGCGTGCCGGAGCTTGCGTTTCGCAGATCGAGGATCAACTTCTTCGCACCCTGCTTCAACAGGCTATCCACCTGACTGCTGACTTCCTTCACGCGGCTGGATCCGTCCAGCGCGGGAATCTGCACCAGACCGATCCCATCGGGAAGCAACTTCGCCGTAATGCTCGGATACTTCACAACAGCGCGAGTCAGGCTGATCTTCTGCGGCTCCGGCTTGCGGACGCGCAGCGCGGTCACTTCCACCGACGTGCCGGGATCGCCTTGCAGCAGCATCTCGGCATAAGCCAGCGGCATGTCGCGCGTGGCCACCCCGGCGATGCTTTCCAGCATGTCGCCCGTACCCAGACCCGCCTTATGAGCAGCCGATCCGGGGATGGCATTCACCACGCCAACGTAGCCGAACTTGCGCGATAGCACGAGTCCGACGCCGGCCTTCTTAGCATCCTGCGACTTCAAATACTGCTTATACTGGTCCGCGCTCAGATAGCTGGCGAACGGGTCAATCGATTCCAGCAAGCCGTTCATCGCGCCAAGCGTGACGTTCTTAATATCCGGCTCTTCCACGTACTCGCTCTTGATGCGCGAAAGCACTTCCGAGTAAACCTGGAGCTGGCGGTAAGGCTCTTCCGTGGATGCGCTTTGTCCCATGACAGCGCCGAGAAGAAGCAAAACGACAAGAAACGTCGATGACGTGACGACAACAAACTTGAAACGGCTATTCATAGGTTAAGCCTCAGCGGGCCCCTGCCAGTAGTCCTTATGATATCAAACAGCGCGTGCGGCATCGGCGGGCCTTTGTCTTTGGACGCCAATGTGTTACAAACGGTTGCCCGGCCGCCCAAAATGGACATCAGGTCCCTCTGCCAAGAGGCACGTCGCGCTTCTGGTACTGGTATGGATGTGTTCGATGTGGTTGGCGATTCGTCCGCATGACCAATTTACGTCGATTGGGAAGTGGTCCGGTTCTATTTGCCCGTCGGACACCCGGTGGGACGGGGCTACTCCGCCGGTAGCTTCTCCTTCAGCTCACGCGCCAGGTCCTCCACAGCCGTGTGCCGGCTGAGTTCGAGTGTCTCGGCATCATCTATATTGATGCCTAGGTGCTGACACAGTCGCCGCTGCATCTGGAGAATCTTGGTGATCTCCTTCTCCGCCAGCAGATCGATCTGTAAATTCAGGTGATCGCGCTCTTCCGCACGCCTGCTCATTCGATTCTGCTTCATCAAAATGAACGTTGAAAGCAAAACGCCTTCCACGGAAACGATCACCGCCAGCAATACAAAGGGATACGGGTCGAACGGCTGGATCGCCGGCACGACCCCCAGGTTGACAACGAACCACACGACCAGCAGGACCAGGTGCAGGATTACGAACGTCATCGTTCCTATGAATCCCGCGATCGCATCCCCAATCCTGTCCTTGGTTGTTCTGCTTTCCAGGAATTCATTCTCTAGCCGGGCGACCGTTTCGATGTTCGCTCTTGCTTGACGGGAGTTCTGTTCAGCCATCCTCCATACGACTCCACTGGCGTGCAATTCCTTACAACAGTTAACAAAACGGGGCGGGCTCAGGCGCATCCCATGAACTACCGACCCCACATATTAGCCGCCGCCGCGGATTCCTAACCCAACTCGGCCGCAATGGACTCCCGCTTCGCAACGCACTGGTCGAGATCTGGCAGGCCGAACAACAACGGAGCCTATATCCAGACCGCGAGCCCGAGTGCGAATCGTGACCCGAACCACAACCAGCGTCACTGGCGAGTATCTGTTCCGGACCGTGAAGCCGGGCCTCTACCCCGACCGCACACGGCACATCCACGCGCAAATCACCACGGCCGCCCGGCGAAAGACTAGCCACCCAGGTGTACAAGTCAGACGAGCCTTTGAACGCGGCCGACGGAGTGCTGCAAGGGATCCGGACTGCCGCCCAGCGCACTTCCGTGATCGTTCCTTGGATCTGGATTGCTGGCTCGCCCATCGGCGAGTTCGGCCTCACGCCCGCCGAGAACACTGGGTCCAGGCCCGAGGTTTTGCCGATCAACGGTGTGGTGAACGGCACCCGCGAACTTCTCTGGCGGGACGGTAAGTGTCGTTGTAACGAACGCACATGGCGCCTCCGAGCCGGTTTCCGCGAACGTGCAGCTGATTCTTCCGGGCTTCTTCGTGTACAGTCGAAACCCATGTTGCGGCAGTGCGCACCGATGGCAGCCTCGTCGCACCCGCAGGCGCGGTTCCCGGCGTGAACACGACGTCGGGCAAACGCGGTGAGACCATCGTTCTCTACGGGACCGGGTCTGGCCCCGCCCGCCCGATGTTGCCGCCGGCGAAGTTCTCGCGATTACACGTGGCCTCCTAACGGTGAATGCTCCAACCGTTATAAGAAACGCTGCAGACAATCTACGCCGGCGCTCTATATCTGAAACACGCCCATTTCGAATGAAATGGCAAGTTTATTTACACAGCTTCGAGACTTTCCTGTTTGCCCATGCGGTCGCGGCGGCCCGCATACATGTAAGAAAGACAACTATACAGGACGCTTTTGCTACAGGATTTGTTGTACCCAAATCCTGTAGTTGGCCGTCCATCTCGAAACGACGTCGTTCAATGCGGACCACTGCTCCGGTCCAAAACATCGCCTCACAAGGGATTTTGTATGAATTCGCGCGCATGGGCAGTTTTGACGTGGGCATCCGTCAGTTCCGCCGCATCAATGGGAATTGTAATCGACACCTCGGCCCCCGGACCGGTCCTAGTGGGGAGTCCTCTCACTCTTCGCGCAGCAATAGTAGAGCCGCCCGACTCCGGCCCGGTGTGGTTTCGCTTCCGCATCCGCGGAGCGAACTCGCCCAATCTCCGAACTGTCCGCGACTACAGTCCGACAGCTTCGCTCGACTGGGCGCCGCTTGATGGAGAAGGAACCTACGAGATTCAGGTATCCGCCCGTCATCGAGCTACAGGGGAAACCGTCGATACGACGACCTTCTTTCAAGTGGACTCTCGTGTCCTCGACGGTGTTCCGAAGGTGACGCCGACGGCAAACAAACTGGTCTTCTTATACAGCTCGCCGCCCTGCGCCCCCGGCAGCACTTTTCAAGTGGAGTTTGCCCCTGCGAACACGGAGGATACAGCGCAGCTCACACCTCCGACGCCCTGCAATGGCACAACCAGCCACAACGTCTACATCGCTGGCCTTCGCCAGCAGACGGCGTATCGCGCGCAGCACATCGTTACAGACCCGGAAGGCGCATCGACGCGCGGCCCCGCCCTTAGCTTCGCCACTTCGGCTCTTGATTTTCCCCTACCCATCACCCGTTCGGTGAACCAGCAGGACGGTCGCAGCAGGGAAGGGTTCCTCCTGCAAAGCAATCCATTCAGCATCAACGTCGCTACGGACCTGGACGGAAACGTCGTCTGGTACAACCCATCCACCAAGATCCGGTATCTAACGCAACTCGCGTCAGGCGGACTGTTCGTCGCGCAGATCGACGACTGGTATGCGGACGCTTCCGGACAGCTCCTTCAAGTGCTCGATGTAGCAGGCAACGTGATCGCAGAAACCAACGCAGGCCACATCAACGACCTTCTTGCCGCCCGCCGCGAGCAGCCGATCACCAGCTTTCATCACGACGCGCGGCTCATCGACGGCGGCCGCCTCCTGGTGCTGGCCGGAACCGAACGCCTCGTGACCGAGATGCAAGGCGAAGCCGAAGTGGATGTGATTGGCGATGCGATCCTTGTGCTCGACGCCGATTTGCAGATCGAGTGGTCGTGGAATGCGTTCGATCACATGGATGTACGGCGGGAAGCGCTGCTCGGCGAGACGTGCGCATTCGGAACCGGGGGCTGCCCGGTGTTCTGGCTCGCTCCGGTCGCCAACGATTGGGTTCACGGCAATTCGGTTGATCTAACGCCGGATGGGCACATCCTGTATTCAGCGCGTCATCAGGACTGGCTGTTGAAGATCGATTACGCCAACGGCAAAGGCTCGGGCAACATCATTTGGCGGCTTGGGGACGCCGGCGACTTCCGAACCGAATCGAGTGATCGACAGCTTTGGTTCTCACATCAGCACGACGGCAAGTTTGAGAGCGACGCGCCCAACCGCCTGATCGTCTTTGACAACGGCAACACTCGCCATGCCCAGGATCCGACGATTCATAGCCGCGGCCAAGTATGGGAACTCGACGAGGAAACACGTACGGCGCGCCTGGTCCACAACTTCGATCTGGGCGACTATGCGCGAGCGCTCGGTTCCGCGGCCAAGCTGAATAACGGCAACTATCAGTTTGGCCTCGGTTGGGACTCGCGGAACTTCGGCCAATCGCTGGAGTTCGATCCTGCGGGAACGCTCATCACGCATCTGGAGACGGAAACGCAGATGTATCGCTCGTATCGGGTGACCACGATTTACGCGCCGTGACCCGCATGGGCTAACTGCTTAGCCTGCTACACTGGAAGCACATTCTAGAACTGGCAGGTGCAGTTTGAGCGCATCCGGTTTCGGGCGCCGGCGATTCCTGTGTGGAGTTGGCGGCGCGTTGTTGGGGTCGTTGGCGGGAAGTTCTGTGCGTGCACAGGATACTTCAAGACCGCCGAACGTGATCGTGATTTTTGCCGACGATCTTGGCTACGCCGACATCGGATGCTTCGGTTCCTCCATACCCACGCCTAATCTCGACCACATGGCCGAAGAAGGCCTTCGGCTCACCCGCTTCTACTCCGCAAGCCCTGTCTGTTCTCCATCGCGCGCCGCGCTGCTGACAGGCCGTTATCCCGCTCGCACCGGCATTGTGAGCGTCCTGATGCCGACCGATCCCAACGGTCTGAATCCGGTCGAGCGTACGATTCCGAAGATGCTCAAGGAGCGCGGCTATCGCACGGGGTTAGTCGGCAAATGGCACCTCGGCGCGCAGGCCCGCACTTCACCCTGTGAGAACGGATTTGACGAGTTCTACGGTCTCCCGTACAGCAATGACATGTACCCGCTGCCGGTGCTGCGGAACACCGATGTAGTGGAGGAGCACGCATCGCAGCCGCAGCTCACTGAGAAGTTCACGCGGCGCGCCGTGGAATTCATTGAGCGCCATGCTGATGCTCCGTTCTTCCTGTACTTCGCGCATACCGCGCCTCACATCCCCCTGGTTCCTTCGGCACGATTCAAAGGTAAGTCCGGCAAAGGATCCTACGGAGACGTAGTGATGGAGCTCGATTGGAGCGTGGGCCAGGTGCTGGCGGCGCTCCAAGCTAAGGGCATCGATAACAACACACTGGTGATCTTTACCAGTGACAACGGACCGTGGTATCAGGGCAGCGCTGGCCGCCTTCAAGGACGCAAAGGGTCCACTTACGAAGGCGGAGTGCGCGAGCCCTTCATCGCCCGATTTCCCGGCGCAATTCCCGGCGGTCGGAGCGTGGATGCCCTTACCTCCACCATGGATCTAATGCCTACGATTGCGCGCCTGGCCGGAGTGTCGGCAGGCATTGTCGATGGAGTGGACATGTGGCCCATCCTCAGCGGCGAAAACGAATACCCCGGCCGCGAGCCCCTGCTCTTCTTCGACCGTTGGAATATCCAGTGCGTGCGCTGGGGACCTTGGAAGCTGCACCTGTCTCGCTACAACAGTCATGCCTGGACCCCCGATCCACCGGAAGGCCGTCGCAACCTGCCGCTGCGTTCGCCTGAATTGTATAACGTGGATGAGGATCCGACCGAAAGCTACGATCGGTCGGCCGATAACCAGCAAATCGTCAGCATGCTCCGCGCAAAGGTCATTGAGATGCTGCCAGGGTTCCCCGACGAAGTGCGTCACGCCTGGCGCGAAACCATGAGCCAGCGTGTTCAGGAAACGCCCATCGGAGCGCTGCCCCTGCTCGACGGCCGGTAGCAGAGCCTACTTCGTCGCCGCTGCTCCCACCGTGTAGCCGGACCGGGCCTTGAGCTTCACGCCGGGATTCCGCGCCGCCGCTTCGGGCGTTAGCTCCACCCGAATCTTGCGGAAGGCCCCTTCGTCCGCCGAAGGCGCGGTGTACTGGAAGCTATAACGCGTAGTCAGGCCTTTCAACACCGGCTGCAGGGCGGCCGCCGGGGCAGCTCCGGTAATCACTTCTCCGCCCGTCTCCGCCACGAAGCGCTGCACGTCCGGTGTGGAGGGGTCGGGTGGCTGATACCGTGCCGGAGCAAACGTTGCGCCGCCGGGCTTCTCGCCGACCAGGATTGCGCTCAGCACAATATCTCCCGCGTGGAGCGCACGCACGACTTCGTCGTTCGAGACCGAACGACGTACGCTCTCATTGTCAGTCACAACCAGCACTGCCCGCCGTGCTTTGCCGGGCTGCGCGCGCATGTATCTGGCGGCCTCCACCAGCGCTTCGTTCACCAGCGTTTCCCGCCCGAGCATCTGTTTGTAAATGTTGTCGATCACCAGCTTGCCGATGTCTTTCTTCTCCGCCGTCAGCGGCTGCACCAGTTGCGATCGCGTCGCAAAGGTCATCAGCGCAACCTCGTCCTGAGGCCGCAAGGCGCGAAGCGCTTCTGTGCTCTTTGCGCCCAGATCGCCAAGCCACCTCGACATGCTTGGACTTACGTCCAGCAGCATCAGTACTCGAATGGGCTCGCTTTCAGCAGCGAAGTCGGCGATGGTCTGGCGAGCCTCTTCGTCGTAAACAACAAAGTCGCCGGCGCGCAGGCCCGTCACTCCCGAGCCGCGAGTGTCCTGAACTTCAACATCCACCTTAACGAGCGACACGCCCGTGCGGAAAAGCGGCGTATCGTCTTGGGCAACCGCGAGGGTCGCGGCGGTCAGAAGTGCAAGCACAGGACGCATCTCTAACTACAGACGCGCAAACGCCGCCGTTTGGCGAACCCGCTCCAAACCCGAGAGACGACTTACAACCTGGTCAATCCAAGTCCAGGCAGGTCCGGCAGCACGAGCTTGCCTTGCTGCACGCGCACGCCGCTGAACGGATCGTTGGCGATCAGCAGATTTCCATCCAGGTCGGCAAAGTCAACCATCGGCGAAAGATGCGCTGCGGCGGTGATAGTCACCGAACTTGACACCATGCATCCCAACATGGTCTTCAGCTTGTGTGCGCGAGCGGTATGGATCATCTGCAGAGCGCCCTGCAACCCACCGGTCTTGTCGAGCTTGATCACGATTCCGTCATACGCGTCCGCGATTTTGGGAATGTCCTCGGCGCGCAATACCGCCTCGTCAGCCAGGATCGGGATATGCACGCGCCCGCGTACCCACTTCTGCTCTTCGTGCATGTGGGCGGGCAAAGGCTGCTCAATGAATTGCGCGCCGAGGCTCTCCAGCCAGTTGATCTTCCGAACCGCTTCTTCCTTTGACTTGAAGCCTTCGTTGGCATCCAATCGAAGTGGCTTCTTAGTGACGCTGCGAATCGCCTCCAGCGTCGACTCGTCCTTGTCGAGCCCCACTTTGATCTTCAACACCGGATACGGATCGGCTTCAAGCACTTTCTGCTTGGTAATCTCCGGCGTATCGATGCCGATGGAAAAGGTGGTCACCGGCGCAGCCGCCGCGTCCAGCCCGAACAGGCGATACAAAGGCACACCGAGCTTTTGTCCCACCCAATCATGTAACGCGATATCCAGAGCGCTCTTGGCAGCCCATTCACCCGGCCGCTTGGCGAAGACCTCTTGGAGAACCGCGCGATACTTCCACGGGTCGGAACCTACGAGCAGGCTCTTCACCGACTCGATCGCCTTCTTTGCCGTTTCCGCCGACTCTTTGTAGCGCACGATCGGAGCACCTTCGCCGCGACCGGTGATGCCGCCGGACGTATAGCGAAGATGAAGCGTGTCGCGATACTCGCTGGACGACATGGTGGTGGTCCACGTGTGCTTCAGCTTCAAACGAACGATCTCGGTCTCCACCGCGGCCTCCGGCGGAGGCGGAGGAGGCGTCGCGCTCAGCATCGCCGGAGCCAGGCTTGCAGTCTTCATCCAGTCGCGCCGATTCATTTCACCCTCCGTTGCGCCACCAACAGCTTGCTCCAATGTTCTTCAGCGAGATCGCTAATCTGCACCACGGGCTGAAGATGTGACGTTGCGTGAATAAAGCGTCCATCGCCGATATACATTCCGGTGTGCGTGATCTTCTTCTCGGACGGCCCGAAGTAAACGAGGTCGCCGGGCGCCAGTTCTTCTTTCGCCACGGGCTGCACGCCAGTCCACTCGGCTTGCGGCTGCGCATCGCGGGGCAGGGAAACGCCGGTCTGCCGCATCAGCATCTGCGTAAAGCCCGAGCAGTCATAACCGAAAGTCGATGTTCCCGCCCATAGATACGGCAGGCCAAGAAAACGGCGGCTGAACAACAGCATCTCCTCGCGGGAAAGCATGACCGGCGCCAGCGACACATCGCCGCGCTGGATCCACGCTTCTTTCATGTCCGGAAGGCGAACGCGAGTCCAACGCGGCGTCTGCGACACCGGGTCCCCTACGACTTCCAGCCGCGCTTCGAATGGCAAGGTCATCAGCGGCTGGTGTTTGGTGATGCTCGTCTCGCGATACACACTGGCAAACAGACTTCGAACAGTGGCGACGGGCGCGGACACCGCGTAAACATCGCGCTTCAATGCGGAGGAAGCCTCAATCCAGCCTGTATATTGATCGGGTGTCCGGACCTTCAACCACGCAGGTTGCTCTTCCAGCACCTCCACGTTCCAGCCGTAGATTGCCTGTGAAACCACATCAGCTTCGGTTGTCGGCTTGGAGAAAAGGTTCGCCACCGGGCGCTGAATCACGGCCGGAAATGTCTCGGCCAAGGCACTTGCTGCCATCAGAATACATGCTACGACCGCGACACGCCCCATATACATCAATAGTAGACGTGTCGGTCGGCTTTAGAGAAGCCGGAAATTGATCTGCACCGTGGCCTTGGCGGGCACGGCGACTCCCTTCTGCATCGCGGGTTTGAACCGCCACTTGCGTACGCACTCGATGGCCTTGTCGCCCAGCCCATGGCTGAGCGGGTGGACGATCAGCACGTCGGTAAACCGGCCGTTTACATCGATAACCCCGGAAAGCGTGACAGATCCCTCCACCCGCGCCTCGCGCGCCGCTTGCGTGTATTCGGGCGCAACCCTTTCCAGGAGTTTGGGCGGCTCAGTGTAGTTCGGGTCCGGCTTCGTGGCGTATAGCGATAACACCGCAACCATGGCGAGCAGAATCGCTCTCATGCCTCGATGCTACCAACAATCAGACGTTAGCGGGATTCACCGGGAACGACGGCGGATCGGTTTCCTCCGCCGGGATACCCATGCGGTTGATCCCGTCGAAGGCAGCGGTCTTATAGCACTCGGCCAGCGTCGGATAGTTGAACACGGTGTTGATGAAGTAGTCCACCTTACCGCCGAAACTCAGTACCGCCTGCCCGATATGCACCAGTTCGCTCGAGCCTTCTCCAATGATGTGCACGCCGAGCACCTCGCGAGTATCCGCCCGGAAGATGATCTTCAGCAGTCCGCTGACGTCGCCGATAATCTGCCCGCGCGCGATCTCGCGATACAGCGCCTTGCCCACCTCGTACGGCACTTCATGTTGGGTCAATTCTTCTTCGGTGCGACCCACCATCGAGATTTCCGGGATCGTGTAGATGCCGTAGGGAAACAACTCGGGCACGGCTCGCGCTTCGATGTTGAACGCGTGGCAGACTGCCAGCCGGCCCTGCTCCATGGAAGTGGAGGCGAGGCTCGGGAAGCCGATCACGTCGCCGACGGCATAGATGTTCGGCACCGCGGTCTGGTAATGCTCATTCACCGTCAAACGCCCTCGGTCATCCGCCGGGATGCCCGCTCCGCCCATGTTCAGTTTGGCCGTATTGCCGGTGCGGCCGATGCTGTACAGCGCTTTCTCCGCAACTACTTGCTTGCCGCTGCCCAGGTGAATCTTCACCCGGTCGCCATGCTCGTCGCGAATTGGCTCAATGCTGCTGACTTCCTCATTCAGCCGCATCGTCACCCGGTTCTCCCGGAGGTGGTACGTGAGGGTGTCAACGATCTCGCTGTCGACGAATGGCAGCAGCCGGGGACGGCGATCGATCAGAGTCACCCGCACTCCGAGCGCGGCGAACATGCTCGCATACTCGCAGCCGATTACGCCCGCGCCCACAACGGCCAGGGTCCGGGGCAGCTTATCCATCCGCAGGATATCGTCGCTGGTAATGATTCGGTGGCCGTCGAATGGAATGTGCGGATCCATCGTGGCTTCGGTGCCGGTGCCGATCACGATGAAGTTCGCGGTGATCAGCCGCTCGCCGCGGCCGTCGACGTAGTCCAGTTTTACGGTATGAGCATCGTGGAAGGAAGCGGTGGCGGCGATCAGTTCCACCCGATTGCGGGTCAATTGATGCCGGATCAGGTCCACCTCATGGCGTATCACCTGATCGGTTCGAAGTAGCAAGTCCTCGATGGTGATGTTCTGCTTCACCGTGTACGACATGCCGTAAAACGAGCGTTCACGGAATCCGGACAGGTCGAGGACCGCCTCACGGAAAGTCTTGCTAGGGATTGTGCCGGTATTGACGCTGACCCCGCCGAGCACCGCCTTGCGCTCGATAATTGCTACCCGCTTGTCGAGCTTGGCCGCCTGAATTGCTGCTCGCTGGCCCGCAGGACCCGATCCGATCACGATCAGGTCGTAGTCAAAGTTAGGCATGCATGCCTATAGTATCGAACTGTTGTTGTGGGACTTACCTGTCGACCAGGTGAAGGCCTTTGTGAATCGCGTACAGCGCCAGTTCCAAACGGTCCGAAACGCCGAGCTTGTCGAAGATGTTGTGCAGGTGGTTCTTCACCGTCTGTTCGCTGATGAACATCTTCTCGGCCATCTCGCGATTCTTGTAGCCCTGGGCGACCAGACCGACAATTTCCCGCTCACGCTGGCTCAAAGGCGAGCGTTCACGCCCTTTGGTTGCTCCGCCGCCGGACATCATCTCGGAAGGCGAGGCGAACTGCCGCATCACCGCTGCCGTCGTGTGCGAGTCCAGCCAAATCTCACCCGAGTTCACCTTGCGGATGCTTTTGACGATCAGCTCCGGGGCCGTCTGCTTCAGGACAATACCCGAGCAGCCGAGTTTCATAGCTTGTACGAACTCGTTCTTGTCCTCCGAGGCGGTCAGGACGATGACACGCACCTTGCGTTCGAGCTGTTGCAACGCCTGCAGCGTCGCCAAGCCGTCCATGTACGGCATCCGAAGGTCGAGAATCAGAATGTCCGGTCGTGTGTCCTGAACTACCTGAACCACTTCCCGGCCATCGGAGGCCTCGCCAACGACTTCAATATCTTCCTCCAGCATCAACAGCTTGCGGAGGCCATCGCGCACGATCGGATGATCGTCTGCCAACACGACACGGATTGTCTGTGTCTTCACTTCTAAAGCTGGCACGCTCGCTGTTTGCATAGGCTCACTGGAGGACATACTGAAATCATTGTAGGAAGTACTTCCCACTCGGACAATCCTAGTAGTTACTGCAGGACAGTACCAATTGTACCTAAAAGCCAGTAAGGTATTCATGGCAGTACCAATGTGAGATAGACTACTCCGCGACTCCAGTTACATCGGTGCTATGACCGTTCCGACGTGGGGTAGATGGAGGACGAGGCTATCGCAGTGCCTCGGAGGAGGCCCCTGAAGCACCCCTCCCGGCCGAGCCGAATAAACTCTGTGGAAGTGTCAGAGTATCACTAGTGCGCACAAATTACAATGGAAAACTGAGGATATGGCAAGAACTACCTCATTGCTGCTACCGACTCTGCTCTCTCTTATCGGGCCCATCCTTGCACAAGGGCCGAACGTGGGCGAGAAGCTCCCAGCCTTCCGCCTCTCGAATCAACACGGTGAGATCCTGACGCTGGAGAAGATACGAGGCAGTAAGGGAGCGATGATCGTCTTCTACCGCTCGGCCGACTGGTGTACGTTCTGCAAAAGCCAGCTCATAGAGATGGAGCAAAGCCGTGAAGAGCTTCGTCGCCAGGGTCTGGCACTCGCCGCCATCAGCTATGATCCGGTCCCGGTTTTGAAGCACTTCTCTGATCGGAAAGCCATTCGTTATCATCTACTTTCTGACGAAGGTTCAAGCTTCATCCGAAGTTTGGGATTGCTCAACGAGGAGGTTCCGAAGACCAGCGAATTCTACGGCATCCCGCACCCGGTGACTTATATAGTCGACCAAGATGGTGTGATCCTTTCCCGCGTTCTAGAGAAGGACTTCCGCCGCCGCTCAACCGTGGGCAGCCTCGTCGGACGTAAGGCCGGCGAGGTTCAAGTTCCGGCCAAGCGCGTCAAAGTTACACAGTCCGCCAGCGACACACTCATCCACGGCGGCCAGCGATTCAAGCTCCGCCTGGATCTCGACATCCCTGTGCGCAGCCATGTCTACGCCCCCGGAGTCGTCGGCTACATCCCGCTAGACTGGAGGATCGCGGAAAGCCCGAGGTACGAAACGAACTCACTGGTGTACCCGCCCTCCCGCCGCCTACACCTGAAGGCGATTGGCGAGACTGTGCCCATCTATGAGCGCCACATCTCCCTGGAGCGCGAGATCGTCCCCGCCGAGAAGCAGGCGGCAGGCGATTTCAAGATCGAAGGCTCGCTCCGCTACCAAGTCTGCGACGACCGCCAGTGCTATGTCCCTGAAACCCTACCCCTCGCGTGGAGCCTCCGCTACGAGCCTCACGACACTACCCGAGCGCCCGCCGAACTCCGCCGCCGGGTTGGGCAGTGATATATAATCGCCGTCACCATGAAACGTCTTGCGCTCGTCCTCGCTCCTGCCCTCTTGTCTGCCGCCGACCCCGCCGGAGTCGTCTACTGGACCCCTAAAGAATTATCGGCTTACGCGGAAAAGCTCAAGCCCAAGATGAACGAGTGGAAGGTCGCCAGCCAAACCCTGAACGAGTTCGGGAATCACCTGACGATGGTTGCCCACCGAGAAGGGGACGGCGAGGCCGAGATCCACGATACGATGGCAGACTTTTTCGTGGTTCAAAGCGGCGAAGCGACGTTGGTCACCGGCGGCAAGATGGTGGACGGCAAGAACACCGCCCCCGGTGAGCACCGAGCCCCCAAGATCGACGGCGGGTCCCGCCGCAAACTCGCGACGGGCGACATCGTCCACATCCCGTCCAAGGTCCCGCACCAGCTCCTCATTGAGAAGGGAAAGCAGTTCACCTACTTCGTGGTCAAGGTGAAGGAGTAGCCGATCGGTCCGTCCAAAACAGCTCGGCGTCTGACCGGCGCACGTAATTGGCGTCCAGGGCGGCTGGGTCGACCCCTCCGGTTCGTTCTGCAATCCTGGCGATCGCCGCGGCGAGCGTCCGCTGCTCCCGGACCGGCATGTCCAACCCGAAGCTCGGTCTAAAGGCGGAGAAGTCGGGGCAAACGATCTCCCGCGGGGGCGCCCCTAAGCTCGCCAGCCAAACCTGAAACGGGGCCACCACTTCGGGGCTGACCACCTGCAGCTCCGCGTCGTAGACCGCCCCGTAGATCTCACCGCGCCGGGCATCCATCACCACGCCGCGAGCCGGCGTTGAGCCGAACTCGGCCAGCGCCTTCAGGTTCGACACCGCAAACGCTCCGGCGCCTAGCGCGTCGGCCAGTCCTTTCGCTGCCGTCAACCCGACGCGAACTCCGGTGAACGACCCCGGTCCTGCCGCCGCGGCGAATACGTCCACCGAATCCAGTGCCCAATCATGCCGCTTCAACAGCGCGTCCACAAATCCGAACAGTACCTGGCTGAAACCGTCGGGCGCGCGGAGCGGGACCTCTTCCAGCGTTACGCCATCCTGGTGAAGCGCCAGGCTGCCGAACTCAGAGGTCGTGTCGATCGCAAGAATGCGCATCCGGGCGCCTACTGCTTCCACCGGAAGATCTTGTCCAGCAGGTAGACCTTGCCGTTCGCATTCATGGCGTGGACCCGGACATTCATCACCGTCGGCGCGTTCTGCAACAGCGCTTTATCCAGCTTGAAGGTTCCTTGCGGCCCTGTCCCGAGAACACGGAATCCCTGGTTATTCGAAGGCGACTCGCCCGTCCAGAGATACATCATGGCCCGCGTGCCCCGCGTCTCCCGCTTCAGCTTCACCTCATAACGAGGCGCTACTCCTGGCGCGATTTCGTCCACGCCCGGCTGTACGATCTCAAACGGCACCTTCGTCACAGCCGACTCGACTTCCTGCATCAGGAAGGGCCGCGACTCAAACTTCCAGGACCGCAGCATGCCTTCCTTCCGTTCTTCGCGCGAGATATGCAGGATCCAGTCGTGGCTCGCATCGGGCGGTTCAAACGATTGCCGCTCGGACTTAAAGTCCTTCGCCGGAGTCACCGCCCCGGTTGCAGGGTCGACCCACTTGACGTTATAGCCATGCTTCTCCAGCCGCACCTCGACCGGACCCGCGGGCTTCTCGATATACACGATGTACTCGGTCCCGGGCAGCGCCATCGCGCGCCCGCCGTCGACGTCGAAGTATGGCTCCAACTCCCAATAACGTGTCGCGGCAAAGAAATCGCGCCACACCGTCATCGCCTTCGACCCCGGCGAGTCGGCGTGCTTCAAGTCCGACGTCAGCGTCAAAGATCCATAAGTGCCCGTATTGCCGAACACGGGATACTGACCGTTCATCGTCGCGTTCCAAAGCCGCTTCCGGAATGTCGCGCTATCGATGTGATGCGCGTGCGTCTGGCCGGCCCCGCTATTCTCATATCCAAATTCCGAATTCACGAAGGGGACCGCGTAAAGCTGATGCTCAATCGCTCCCAGGTCATCATCCGAGCTTTGGTACAGCACATGATCCATCCACCCGTCGGCCAGCAGCGGCGATGACGTTGAGGTCGTGTGCGTCGTGCGCGGATGATTATAGGGGTCCGCATTCTTCAGCTCCGTCCCGAGCTGCTTCATCAACTCGCGCCCGTCGGTATACTCCTCGAATTCCTGCACCAGTTGCCAGGTGACGTCGTACGCTCCGTACCGCGAAGCCATGTATCGGATGTAGCGTTCGCGCTGCGGGGCGGACGGGAACTCCTTGCGCAGATGGTCCTGATCCTGGCCCAAAATCAGGTCGACCACAATGCCCTTGCGATTCATCTGCCCAACGCGATCGTCGAGCGTCTTATAGAAAGCGACGTTGGGCGTGTCCGGCGAGGTCCACGTCGCGCGTTCGCCGCGCCCGATCGCATATCCGCGCACATGCGTGAACTTCTGTGCCGCACGGATGTCCAGCCACTTACCGAAATCCTCCGAAGCCATCCACGCGAAGTCGTATCGGGTGTCGCCCATCCACAAATGCGGCTTGCGATTGCCCATGGTCATCCAGTGATGGCCGTTCGCCGGACGGAGGAACCCCGGATGTTCGGACGCAGTCGCGGTGAGCTGGCCTTCCTTGTTATGAAAACGAGCGATGTTGCCCGTCACACGGAAATCCCATTGGCCTTCGATACTGGGCGAGAAGCGAATCACCATGCGATTGCCGCCATCCCAAAAGGCCGACGGGGCAATGGTGCGAGCGCGCGGCGAACGGATCTCCGCCCGCAGATTCACAGTCAGATACGGATTTGGATGCGCCGCCATCTCCTGCGCGTCAAGTTCGAACACAAGCTCGCAAACCGAGTACACGGGCGTAGGCCCGCACACCGTCTGCGCGAAGGTAACGCAGGCAAACGTGGCGGCCAGGGCGAGACTGCGGAACAACATACTCCTAGTGTATGTTTTGGGTAGACCGCGTGCTAATCTGGCGATTTGAGTTCCTCGGCGGGCGAAAAGTTCGAGAAGCTGGTTTCGATCATGGCTCGCCTGCGCGGTCCCAACGGCTGCCCGTGGGATCGTGAGCAGACCTTCGACACGATCAAGCCTTACCTCCTCGAAGAAACCTACGAAGTCATGCAGGCGATCGACAATCGCGACTGGCGCGAGCTGGCCGATGAGCTCGGCGACCTCATGCTGCAATCGGTGTTCTTCGCACAGATGGCGTCAGAGGAAGGGCACTTCCGTATCGAGGACTCGCTCGATGCCATTAACGCCAAGCTCATTCGCCGCCATCCGCACATCTTCGGCGATGCCGAAGCGAACACCGCCGGGGATGTGTTGAAGCGCTGGAATGAGATTAAGGCTGAAGAAAAGAAGGCCCGCGGCGAGTCGCCCAAGCTGCTGCTGGAAAGCATTCCGCGCACGCTTCCGGCGCTCGTCGAAGCTGCGCACATCAGCCACCGCGCAGCCCGCACGGGCTTCGATTGGGAGAACCCCGAGCAGGTCCTCGGCAAGCTGGAAGAAGAACTGCATGAGCTGGATGAAGCCCGCCGCCAACAGGCTCCGCAGGAAGAGGTCGAAGGCGAGATCGGCGACATCCTGTTCGTGTTGGTCAACCTGGCGCGCTTCATGAAAGTTGACCCTGAGCAGGCGCTTCGCAAAAGCAATGCGAAGTTCCGGCGCCGGTTCGGGCATGTCGAAACCGAACTGCAGCGCCAGGGCAAGGCCTTCGCCGATTCCAACATCGAAGAGATGGAAGCTTTGTGGCAGGACGCCAAGCGGTCGGAATGATCGATGTCCGCCCGCTCACCCGGCGCGAAGAACTCGAAGACGCAGTTCGGCTGCAGCGGGAGATTTGGGGATTTGCGGAGATTGAACTTCTCCCTGTACGGCTGTTCGTGGTTGCGAACAAGATCGGGGGCCAGGTGTTCGGCGCGTTCGATGGCGTTCGCATGGTCGGCTTCCTGCTCGCAATCCCGGGAGTAAAGCCCGGCGGCAGATCGTATCTACACAGCCATATGATGGGCGTGCTCCCCGAGTACCGGAATCAGGGTGTCGGACGCATCCTGAAGCTGCGCCAGCGCGAGGAGGCCGTCGCGGCCGGAGTCGACTTGGTGGAGTGGACCTTCGATCCCCTCGAGATCAAGAACGCGTTCTTCAACATCGAACGGCTCGGCGCGATCGTTCGACGCTACGTACTCAATCAATACGGCACGACAACGAGCCACTTGCATGGCGGCCTTCCCACCGATCGCTGCGTCGCCGAGTGGCATCTGTCCACCTCACGCGTCGATCGCATGCTAAGCGGCCACCGGCCGCACGACACAATCGTGGAACGCATATCGGTGCCGCAAGCGATAGCGCAATGGCGCATCGATGATCCCAAACGTGCACGCCAGGAACAGGAGCGCATCAGCGAGCAGTTCCTGCAGCACTTCCGAGGCGGCTTGGCGGTGACCGGCTTCGAACGTGGCGACGCCGCGGGAATATATCTATTAGGACCATGGCACTCCGACTAGAGCGCGCCACGCTGCGTCATCTGCGCATGCCGCTGGTTCACTTTTTTGAGACCAGCTTTAGCCGCACCTACGAACGCGACATACTCCTCGTGGAAGTGATTGCCGACGGCGTCACCGGGTGGGGTGAGGTCACGGCAGGCGAGCATCCTTTTTACAACGAAGAATGGACCGATGCCGCCTGGCTCATCGTGAAGAACTACGTTGCGCCTCGCCTTCTTGGTCATCCTCTCGAAAGCGCTGCCGATGTCTTCGCGCGCACCCAGCACATCCGCGGACACAACATGGCGCGCGGCGGCGTTGAGGCTGCGGTGTGGGACCTCGAAGCTCGCCGGAACGGGCTTCCTCTGTACCAGCACATCGGCGGCGGAGCGCGCCGCGAGATCCCATGCGGTGTCTCGATCGGCGTCCAGGATTCAGTCGACCAACTCCTGAACAAGATCGATCTCGAACTCGCAGCCGGGTATCAGCGCATAAAGATGAAAATCAAGCCCGGGTGGGATGTCCACGTGATCGCCGAAGTGCGCAAGCGCTTCCCCGCGATCAAGCTGATGGCGGATGCGAACTCCGCGTACACTCTCGCAGATATCGACCACCTTCGCCGCCTGGATGAGTTTTATCTAATGATGATCGAGCAGCCGCTTAGCCACGACGACATCATCGACCATGCGACGCTGCAGCGCCGCCTCACAACGCCCATCTGCCTCGACGAGTGCATTCGCAGCGTCCGCCACGCTGAGCAGGCGATCGAACTCGGCGCCTGTCGAATCCTGAACATCAAGCTGGGGCGCGTCGCCGGCTTTTCGCAAGCCAGGCGCATCCACGACGTCGCCCAAGCTGCGGGAATTCCGGTGTGGTGTGGAGGCATGCTCGAGGCAGGCATCGGGCGCGCGCATAACGTAGCCCTATCCACCCTGCCGAACTTCGTCCTTCCCGGTGACGTCTCGGCCAGCAAGCGCTACTGGAAGCGCGACATCATCCAACCCGCCGTAGAAATCAGCGCCAGTGGAACCATTGCGGTGCGCGACCAGCCCGGGTTCGGCTATGACCTCGATCACGACTGGATTCAGGAACTGACCGTGCGGCAGGAGACGCTTGTTGCCTAAGCGTCCTTCGAGCCTGAAGATCTACAGTCTGGTGACTTTGATGACCACGTGGTGGTCGCTCAATTACATCGTCGCGAAATATGCGTTGCGCGAGTTCCCTCCGCTGATGGCATCCGGGATTCGCATGATCTTCGCGGGTTCGATCATGCTTGCCGTGTATTCGTGGCGCCGCTCATCGCGGCCACGGCCTTCGTGGACGCGTTCGGAGATCGCCAGACTGATCGTGCTCGGCATCCTCGGCGTTGGCTTAAATCAATTCTTCTTCGTGCTGGGCATCAGCATGACGACGGTGTCGCACGCGGCCATCATGGTCGGGCTGTCGCCCATCACGGTGCTTTTCCTCGCCGCCGCGTCCGGCTTGGAAAAGCTGAGCGCCCTTAAGCTGACAGGCATGGTGGTAGCTCTTTGCGGTGTGGGCGTATTGCAGCTATCTTCCTCGAAGTCCGACGGCGCTACGCTGCTCGGCGATCTGCTGGTCTACGGCGCAGCCTTCACGTTCGCGCTGTACACGGTTAGAGGCAAGCGCGAAACCGCGAAGCTCGACGGAGTTGCCGTCAATACCTTCGCTTACGTGGGCAGCGCCGTGGCAATGCTGCCGGTCACCGTTGGCTACGCGATCGGCTTCGACTTTGCCCGCGTGACGTGGGTGGCGTGGGCGAGTCTGCTGTACATGGCGGTCTTCCCCTCGGTGATCTGCTATTCCATCTATTACTACGCCCTTACGCACGTGCCCGCCTCGCGCGTGTCGGCATTCTCGTACTTGCAGCCGCTGCTTGCCACCACGATGGCCATTCCTCTGCTTGGGGAGCATCCGACCAAGTCGCTGATTGCCGGTGGAGCCCTTGTTTTGGCAGGCGTCTTTCTAGCGGAGCGGGGTTAGTGGCGGGCTTCACCAGCCTGCTGCGCGACAATCGCAACTATCGGTATACCTGGTTCGGTCAAGTGGTCAGCGAGTTCGGCGATCACTTCAACACGATTGCCGTTTTCAGCCTCGCCTTGGCGAACACCAAGTCCGGAATGGTGGTAAGCGGCATCATGTTGTCGCGCGCGGTACCCGTGCTTCTCGCCGGTCCTCTCGCGGGCGTGCTGCTCGATCGTCTGGAGCGACGGCGCGTGATGATTGCGAGCGACCTGGTTCGCGCCGTGGTTGCCCTTGCGTTCATCTTCGCCGTGCAGAAGGATTCGACCGCATGGTTGTATCCCTTGAGCGCGCTTCTGATGTTCGCATCGCCGTTCTTCACCAGCGGCCGCTCGGCCATCCTACCCACGATTGCCACCAAGGAAGAACTGCATACGGCCAACACGCTGACGCAAACAACGCAATGGGTAACGCTCACCTTGGGCGGGTTCTTCGCGGGTATTGCGGTGAAGCAGTTCGGATACGAGTGGGCTTTCGTTCTCAACTCCGCGTCCTTCGTTTTCTCGGGCTGGTGCATCTCGCAGTTGCGGGTTCCCGCCCGCGGCGCCACGGCCGCTCCGGAGTCATTCACCGAAGTCGATTGGCTGCGTTCTTTCCGCGAGTACCGTGATGGCTTGCGCTATATGCGATCCATTCCTCTGCTGTTCGCGATTGCGATGGTGCACGTCGGTTGGGCTACCGGTGGAGGAGCAGCGCAGATCCTGTTCGGGCTATTCGGCGACATCGTCTTCAAGATGGGCTCAGTCGGTATCGGCACTATCTGGAGCTTCGCCGGTCTCGGACTGGTTTTGGGAGGCGTCTTCGCGCACTGGCTCGGGCCGCGGCTGAACTATGCGTCTTACAAGCGGACCATTTCGATCTGCTACCTGGTCCACGGCATCACATACGTGCTCTTCAGCCAGATGCAACAATTCTGGGCGGCTTTGTTGTTCATCGCCTTGTCGCGAGCCGCGGTCGCGGTCAGTTCGGTGCTGAACATGACGCAGCTTATGCTCCACGTAGATGACGAGTATCGAGGGCGGGTGTTCGCCACGCTGGAGACGGTCACCTGGGGCGTGATGATGCTATCGATGATGGGCGCGGGAGCCGCGTCCGAGCGCTTCAGCCCGCGCAGCATCGGGGCCGTCGCGGGCGTGCTAAGTTCGACAACGGCGATCTTCTGGGCGCTATGGAACTGGCGCGGCTGGCTCCCTGAGCCCGCGCGTGTCGGTCGTTCAAAGAAAGAAATCGATTTGCATGGAGAGCCGGCGGAGTAGATGACCGAATCGTTAGCAGGCAAAACAGTGTTGGTAACCGGCGGCGCCAAACGCGTCGGCCGAGGTATCGCCGAGCGACTCGCGCGTGAAGGCGCGCGTGTGCTGATTCACTACAATCGCTCGGAGACGGAAGCGCGAGAAGTGGCTGATCAATTCGGCAACGGCGCGGACATCTTCAAAGCCAATCTTGAAAGCGTGGACGAGATCACCAGGATGTTCGCCGAGATCGGCCGGCGGGCGGGGCGTCTGGATGGGCTGGTAAACAACGCTGCAAGGTTCACGCGCTTTGACCCACTCGCGCTCACCGAAGGGGACTGGGACTTCATCCACTCGGTAAACCTGAAGGCCACGTTCTTCTCCTGCCAGCAAGGCGCTCTGCTGATGCGCCAGCACGGCGGCGGGCGCATCGTGAACATCAGTTCCATGGGAGGCATCCGCCCCTGGCCCGAGCACGTCCACTACTGCGCCTCAAAAGCCGGAGTGATCCACATGACCCGTGCGCTGGCCGTTGCACTCGCGCCAGATATCAGTGTGAACTCGGTCGCGCCGGGTGTGATCCCTTTTGCCGAGGCCGGCGATCCTCGCATTCAAGCTTTGGTCGACAAGACCCCCGCCGGACGGGCGGGGACCTCTGACGAGATCGCCGATGCCGTCGTGTACTTCCTCACTGCGACGAAGTTCGTCACCGGGCAGGTGATTGCGGTCGACGGCGGCCTCAGCCAGCGCTAGTTGTCGAACAACCGCTTGTCCAGATCGGCCGTGATCGTGGGAAGCATGGAAGGATTGCGAAGAATGTTCGTGATCCCGAAGTTCGAATAGTTCTCCCACAGTAGGTTCGCCGCCTCAAACGCCAGCGCATACGCCGCTGCCGCGTGCTGCGAACTCAACCGAGACCAGCTTTGGGACATGTTTTCGAGACGAGGCACCTTGTTGGCGCGCATCAATGCCCGCAGGTTGTTGCGCATCGACGGAGTGAACTGTGCCCCCGACAGCCTTTGCGCGATCCCCTCGTGCAGCCACGCGGGAAACTGCCCGAGATTCGCGAGGCACGCATGCACTAACTCGTGGGCGAACACCTGCCGGGTCCGCTCGTCAATGGTGGTGCTCGGCGCTACCGGAATGCGAATCTTGCCATCGAACTGCCCGCCGCTCCACTCGGCCGCTCCGGTGGTGGCGCGATACGCTTCGAGCGACTGCACTACCGTCGTGATCCGTTCGTCCGTGCGGCACCCTAACTGCGAGCCGATGCGCGAGAACTCCTGCTCTAGCAGAGTCACCATGGCATGCGCGATGTCGGGATGGACGTTGCCGTTCTCATAGCGCAGCAGGAATCGATTGCCGTATAGCTTTTCGCCGCTCTTGTCGCCGGTGTTCTCCCGCTCCAGCTTTTCGATCAGCCGCTGGACGGAAAGGTCCTCCTTCATGCGCTGAGCCTCGCGAAGGTAGTCGAGGGCGATACGGTTTTCATCGGCTTGGGATGCGGCGATGCCCGCGATCACCAGCGACTGATAATCCCGGCCGTTTACACGCAGGCTTTGCTCGGCCACGTCGAGCGCGGCGCGCGGCTGGCGCTGTTCGATCAGATTTGATGCTTTCACCAGCGGGTGGTCGGCGGAGCCTTGTAGCAGGGGCAGGGACGGCTTGGCCTCGCTGCTTGCGGCCGAACTCGCGGACGTTGTGCCGCTCAGTCGCGGCGCATTCTGAACCTGGCGGGTGAAGTCTTCCACGCCCTTCAATGCCGATGCCGGGACAAAGCCGGAGAGCGTCTTGTCGCCAACCTGCACGGCGACCTTATAACAGGTCTCGGACCGCCCGTTCACGGCGAAACGAATCTGCGCTGGACTACCGGCGGGGGCCTCTGCGACCACCTCGTCCGAGGCCTCGCAGCCAACGCGCAGGGGCGCGTCTTGCTTGACCACTAGAGCCGATGCAAAGAGGAGGGCCGGCAACAGACTTGCCATATTTGGATAGTAGTGTTCGCGCCGCCCTGAAAGCTCTCGGGTTTATACCTGATTTGGACCGTACAGTACACTCGGACGAATGGCATCCACATGGAGCATAGTGCTCCTTTGCGCGGCCGCATTTGCGGGGGGCGCGGTGAACGCGATCGCCGGAGGCGGTACGCTGTTGACCTTTCCGAGTCTGCTGGCGCTGCTTAGCCCGGTATCGGCAAACGCGACCAGCACCATGGCGCTGCTTCCCGGATCGCTGGCGGCCGGGTTCGGGTTTCGGCGCGAACTGGCGAAGAACGGCAGGATTTTGATGTTCCTTTGGCCGCCCAGCCTGGTGGGAGGCATCCTAGGCTCGATTTTGCTGATCCGGATGCCGGAAAAGGTGTTTGCTGCCGCCGTTCCATGGCTGCTGGTCGGCGCTTCCGTGTTGCTGCTGCTCCAGAAGCCGCTTGCGCGGCACTTCGGGGCTCACCCGCATGAGCCGCCGCAGGGTGGACGGCTCGCCGCCATTGTGGCCTTCCAGCTTATGGTGGGAATCTATGGTGGCTACTTCGGCGCCGGCATCGGCATCCTGATGCTCAGCTCGCTGGCATTTGCGGGCATTTCCGACATCCACGGCATGAATGCCGTGAAAAGCATCCTGGCGGCGACGATGAATGGAGTAACCGCGATTATCCTGGCGTGGGCTGGGGTCGTGAACTGGAAGTATGCAGCGATGATGGCGGCTGCGGCGATTGTCGGGGGGTACGCCGGGGCGCGTGTGGCTCGCAGGATGCGGCCCGATTATGTGCGCGTCATCGTGGTCGCTATCGGCTTCGGGGTGGCCGCATATTCGTGGGTGTCATCGCGATGACTTAGCTTGGAACGCCAGTTGCAAGCTGCAGGGTGGGTCCGCATCATTGAGGATGCGATGCCAAGATGCAAATGGCTGATTCTACTGCTTCAATCCTGCTGGTGGACGACGAGGAACGGGATTTGGACGTGATCCGTGACCTCCTGCAGGCTGCAAACTACCGCGTTTGTACTGCTTCTAGTTACAAGGATGCCATGCGTTGTATGGAAAACTTGCCATACATACCGGACCTGCTGATAACCGACATCGCACTGCCTGAGGTCAACGGCATAGAACTCTACCGCAAGTTCTCGCACATGACGGGCGTGTGGATGAACGTGCTCTTTATCTCCGCCTACTCTGGCGCGGAGATCCTGCAGTTCTATGGCTTGCCGCTGTCAGACGTGCACTTTCTGGCCAAGCCGTTTTCCGCGGAAGAACTGCGCAGCCGCGTGAAGTCGCTGATCGACTCTCCCGTACCGCTCCGACTGGCGTCGTAAATCTATTTGGCCGCAGTGGCGGCGCGTACAGGCAGGGGTGACCTGCGATTGGCCAGCGCGAGAAGCCCCGACCGAAGAGCACGCGTGACTGTGGCCATGTTCGCGTAGTCCAGCTTATCTGCTTCGTCGCCGAGACCGTGATAATCCGGGAATTGATAGGCGACGCTGACCGTGTGCGCGGGTACGCCGAGTTTGGCGAGCGCCTCGTTGTCGCTCAACCCGAAGAACTGCTCGCTATATTTCTCGTGCTTGTAGACACGCACTCCAAGCGGCTTCGCCGCCGCCGCAAGGACTGACCCTACGCCCGAACGGTCCCATCCGGTGAGAGTCGCTGCTTTGGTGCGCGGACCTTCGGTGTCGTCTGTGCGCCCGAGTTGCTCGAAGTTTACCTGCGCGTACGTCTTGGCAATCGGAAATACAGG
>DASQDN010000156.1:0-6874 GCA_035634155.1 Bryobacteraceae bacterium
CGCCCCACTGTGCGCCAAGCACAATCAAATTGCTCATTCCGTCTCCAGACGTACGTGTAGATTTGAGCCCGCGTTTCGCTAAGCCCACCATGCAAAATGCTCAAAACCTTCAATTGTACCGTAGCCGGGACCCTGTGATACGCTCGGAAAGATGCAGCTCTCGGACATCTTTGTGGCGCTGGGTGAACCGGCGTTCCATCAACTCATTCGCACCGTTTCCATTGGCAAGCTGAAGACCTTTCAGCTCTATGAGCGGGTGAAGTTGCGCTTCCACATGACGAAGCTGAACACAGAGACTTTACGCAAGGCAGCGCCCCGGCTTTGGTCGCGCATCGCTGGCGGCGACGATGAGTTCGCGACCGATGTGGCGCAGACCGTGCTGGTGTCCCATCTTGACATGATCAAGGATGTGCTGGACCTGCTGCAGATCCCTCACGAAGACGGGTTCTTTGCTAAGGACCTGGACGCAAGCGGCAAGTTGACCGACGGCTGGCAACAGCGCGTGCATGAGGCGTTCAAGACCAAGTACAACGAAGCGCTGCTTGTGTTCTACATCAACCATCTCGATTGGGAACTGACCAAGACCGAACAGGTGTTCAATCCCTTGGCGCAGGTTGCTGCGGGCTGATGTTGGAAGACCAGATCAGGCAACTACAAGAAAGCGCGCAGCAGCGGATCGATGCCGCCATGGATCCGGAAGCGCTGGAAGCCGTGCGCGTGGATGTGCTTGGCCGCAAGGGAGCGCTGGGCGCCTTCAGCAAGGACATGGCGAAGCTTTCGCCGGAAGAGCGCGCCAGCGCCGGCAAGCTTCTGAATGCGGCAAAGCAGTCCTTGGAAGGCTCGCTTGAAGCCAAGAAAGCCCGCTTTGAATCCGAGGCGTTAAGTCGCAAGCTCGACGCTGAATGGGTGGACCTGACTCTGCCCGCGCCCGGCACTCGTCCAGGGAGTCTGCATCCTTTGACGCAGATCCAACATGAGATCGAAGAAGTGTTCACAGGCATGGGATTCGCGGTGCTCGGCGGCCCGGAAGTTGAATCCGAGTACAACAACTTCGACGCGCTGAACATTCCGGCGGATCATCCCGCGCGCGACATGCAGGACACGTTCTGGCTCGAAGGCGGGCATCTGCTTCGCACGCATACCTCGCCTGTGCAGGTGCGCGGCATGCGAAAGCTTGGGCCGCCACTGCGTATGATCGCGCCCGGCCGTGTGTTTCGCAACGAAGAAGTGGACGCCTCTCACGAGCACACGTTCTATCAGCTCGAAGGCATGATGGTGGATCGCGAGGTGTCTGTCGCGAACCTCATTTACTTCATGAAGACGCTGCTCAGCGCAGTGTTCAAGCGCGAAGTGACGGTGCGCTTGCGACCGGGCTACTTCCCGTTTGTTGAGCCTGGGTTCGAGCTCGACATCCAGTGTTTGATCTGCGGCGGCCCGGGCTGTCCCGTATGCAAGCAAAGCGGCTGGGTAGAACTCCTGCCCTGTGGGCTGGTGCATCCAAACGTGCTTCGCATGGGCGGCATCGACCCCGAGCAGTGGAACGGGTTTGCGTTCGGACTGGGTTTAACGCGGCTTGTGATGATGCGGTACGCCATCGACGATATTCGCCTGCTGCAAGGCGGCGATCTGCGGTTTATCTCGCAATTCTAAACAGCGATGAAGTTCTCTTATAACTGGATCAGTGAACTGGTCACCGGGCTCGATGTTTCCGCATCGGAGCTGTCGAACCTCATCACCTTGAAGACTGCCGAAAGCGAAGGCGTTGAGGAACACGGCGCAGCACTTTCATCGGTGCGCGTGGCTCGTGTGGAGTCGGTGGAGCCGATTGAAGGAAGCAAGAACGTCAAGGCTGTGGTGGACGTCAACGGGCTCGGCAAGAAGACTGTGGTTTGCGGCGCGCCCAACTGCCGACCCGGTCTGCTGACAGCGTTCGTGCCGCCAGGTACGACGGTGGGCGGCCGCGAGATTCGCAGCGCCACGATAGCTGGTGTGTTGAGCGAAGGCATGCTCGCGAGTGGCGCGGAGTTAGGGATCAATGGAGATAACTCGGGCATTCTTGAATTGCAGGACGGGCAGCAGGAGCTAGGGCTCACTCCGGACCATATCATCGAGATCGACAACAAGTCGCTGACGCATCGGCCCGATCTGTGGGGACACCACGGCATGGCTCGCGAGGTGGCGGCCATCGTTCGCAAGCCTTTGCTTGATCCGGTGGACGTGTCCGTGCTTCCACAAGCTGAGCCTGCGATCGCGGTTCGCATCGACGATTTCGAGTTGTGCCCCAGATACAGCGCGCTCGTGATCGACAATGTTTCCGTCCGGCCGTCGCCGCTATGGCTTCAGTACCGGTTGGAAGCAATCGGGCTGAATGCGATCAGCAACGTGGTCGATGTCACGAATTGGATTCTTGCCGAGATCGCGCAGCCCATGCACGCCTTCGATGCAGACAAGCTCCAAGGCGGAATTCGGGTGCGTTCGGCCAAAGCTGGAGAACGGCTGGCGGCCCTGAACGGCGAGACATATGAGCTGCAGCCTTCCAACCTGGTTATCGCGGATGATAGTGGCGCCATCGCGTTGGCGGGAGTGATTGGGGGCGCCGAAAGCGCAATCAGCGCCTCCACAACACGCATCGTGCTGGAAAGCGCCTGCTTCCACCCGGGCAGCGTGCGCAAGACGTCCTCCGCATTGAAACTGCGCACCGACGCTTCCATGCGTTTTGAGAAGTCGCAGGATCCGGTGAATACCGTGCGCGGTTTGGCGCGGGCGGTGGCCTTGCTTCGTATCTTGTCACCCGACATTCGCATTGTGGGCGGCCTCACGGACATCGCGCGGATGCCTCGTGCGGTAGAGCCCGTCGTACTTCCGCTTGAGTGGCTGAACCGCAAGCTGGGGACCAGGTTGGAAGCGTCGGAGGTGCGGGGCATTCTCGAAGCGCTTCAGTTCGGAGTGGTCGATTCCGGCAACGGGATCTTGACCGTAACGGTTCCGAGTTGGCGCGCGACCAAAGACATCTCCATCAAGGAGGACCTGGTGGAAGAGGTCGGTCGAATGATCGGGTACAGTTCGATTCCGCCCGGCTCGCCCTTGCTACCCGCGGCCGTTCCACTGAAGAACGATCAGCGGGAATGTCTGCATGGATTGCGCAAGCTGGTGGCGGCACAAGGTTTTCACGAGGTCTATAACTATTCATTCCTCAGTGAAGACGCTGTGCAGAAGTTCGGATGGGCTCCGGCCGACCATGTAAAGGTCTTGAACCCTATCGCGGCGGACCAAAGCTTAATGCGGAAGTCTCTGCTGCCCGGTGTGTGGAAGAACATCGTTGACAACAGCCGGTTTTCCGATGAGTTCCGGTTATTTGAAGTAGGCAGGGAGATTCACAAGCGTGCCGGGGATCTGCCGCTGGAAGTGAATCATGTATGCGCCGCGGTGTACTTCAAAGAGCCCGGCTCGCAGGGACTGTTTGAGCTGAAGCGTTTGGCCGAATCGATCGCTGAGGGCTGTGAGCTGAGGCCGGCCGCCTCGCGTTCGTTTGAGCATCCTGCCCGCGCAGCCGACGTCGTATATATGGGCGAAGTGGTCGGACGCTTGTTTGAATTCCATCCTTCCATGGTGAAAGGGCGGGGAAGCGTGCTCGACCTGGACATTGACGCGCTGTCACGGCTTTGCCCGCGCGGTTTGAAATACGAATCCATTCGGCGTTTCCCGTCGAGTGCTTTCGACCTTTCGGTGGTCGTGCCGGAACGTGCACTGGTGGGCGACATTCAGCGCGAGCTGAGGCAGTTCGCAGGCTCCACACTGGAGCAGATCGAGTTCGTGCGCCAATACTCGGGCGCGCCGCTGGCAGAAGGAACGAAAAGCGTATCGTATCGCTTGACACTCGCTGCCGGCGACCGCACGCTGTCCTCGGAGGAAGTGGGCGCAGTGCGCGGCGCGATCATTGAGGGCATGCGCGGGCGCGGCTACGATCTTCGCGTTTGACCTAGCCGCGTCTGGAGCCGAACACGGCATACTGCCCGCCGAAGGGAAGCCACTTGAACGCGCTCTCCAACACTCCCGCACGTTCATACAGCTTCTCAGGCAAGTAGAGGAAGTATTCCGAGTAATCCACGTTGAAGCCGCTGCGCTTGAGCAGACCACGTGTTTCACCATGCGTCAGCAGGATCGCATCGGCATCGACGGGAGTGCGGCTCACAATAATGCGCGTCGCGGGGTTATAGGGATTGTGCTCAATGATGGCGAAGAGCCCGCCGGGCTTTAAGACGCGACGCACTTCCGCCGTGAGTCGATCGCGCTCCGATGGCGGTACGTGGTGATACACGCAAACCGCCGTCGCAAAATCGAATGAGCTATCGTCATACGGAATGATGCCCGGATCATCCTGAACGCGCGTGGTGATGCCTTTTTCGGCGAGTCCACCGGACTCCATCATTCCCGCCGACGGGTCGCAACCGGACACTCGGCCGAAATCCTCGCGCAGCAGCGTCAGCAGTTCACCTTTGCCGCATCCAAGATCCAGGTAATTCAGCTTCCGAGTATCCGTGCCCCGGCGTTTGAAGAACGCGCGGATCAGATCGCGCTTGCGTGTGTGGAAGAACTGCGAATCGCCCGCGGTAAAGCGGTCGCGAATCGGATCGGCGAGCAACTGCTCATACGACTCGGATAGATGATCGAACTCCGCTTTCTTCTCGCTCACCCGTGTGCTCCGTCGCGCGCGCGCGCCTGACCGGACGCTGCCGCGTCGTGCCGCTGGTCGAGATTAAACGTCCGAGCCACCACATACAAGGGCCGCTGATTGGACTGCTCAAAGACCTTCCCAATATACTGTCCCAAGATGCCGATGCTGATCAGCAGCGCGCTTCCGATGATGCTGGTCACCACCATCAACGATGTCCAGCCCGGTACGGCGTACCATCCCAACAAAGTCGCCATCACCGCGCGGACGCCTTCTTCAATCGCGAACAGACCTATCACAACGCCGAGCAGCAGACTGACCTGGAGCGGAATGATGGAGAAGGATGTGGCGGCCGTCCACGCGAATGCGAGCATTTTCCGGAGCGGGTACTTCGACTCCCCCGAGACCCTGGCGGCGCGCTCATAGCGCACTGCGATCTGCGGATAACCAACCCAAGCGACCATCCCGCGAAGAAACCGATGCGTTTCCTGCATCGAGTTCAGCGCATCCAGACAGGGACGCGAGATCAAGCGAAAGTCGCCCGTGTCCACCGGCAGATCCTTGTAGACCAGCTTGCGCATGAGCCGATAAAACGCCCATGCTGTGAAACGTTTGAATGCTGTTTCCCCGCGGCGGCGCTCGCGCTGCCCGTAAACGACGTCGTAGCCTTCGCGATAGCGATCCAGCATCGTGTGAATTACAGCCAGGGGATCCTGCAGGTCGGCGTCAATGAGGACAACGGCGTCTCCTGTGGCGTGTTCCAGTCCAGCGGTTGCGGCGAGCTGATGGCCGAAGTTGCGGGACAGGTGGATTACCTTGACGCGCGGGTCGGCCTGCGACCACGCGACGATAACCGCTAGTGTGTCATCGGAACTACCGTCGTTCACCAGCAAGACTTCGGTTCGCGTGCCGACCGTATCAAGAAATCGCTCGACTTCCGCGCGAAGAAAGGGCGCGGCGGATTCCTCATTGTAGAGCGGGATGACGAGCGAAAGTAGCCGGGGCAGCGGACGCGGTTCGAGCAGGTGGCGGGTAGTTCGATCCGTCATCGGGTGACTCGAACCTTCGCCGTAGCCAGCGTGTTTTGAGGCGTCAGCGGCTTTCCACCAGTGACGTTCTGCAGATAGAACTGCATGCCGTCCTTGACCCACTCGGCCGTACGCGCGCTGCCGGATCGTGTGGCTGCGGCAAACAGCGGACCGTCGGGCGCATCCACGTGGATTTCTACCGCCAATCCTTCAGGCACTTCCCACATCACCTCCGCTATACCGACGCCGCTGGAAGAAACAATTGTATCCGGGCGGGTGATAAGAGTGCCCGTGATGGTTTTGGCGGCCTGCTCCTGGGCCATCCGCGCCGCGCGCTGAGCTACGTCGTCGAAGTTCGCAGCCGCTTTGCCCCCGGCGCGTTCAGCCCGGGCGATAAACCGGGCGGCGTCCGCCGCGCGCCCCCATTGAAGTGCGGCAGATGCGCACTCGAGAAGAGGCTCGAAGCGCGGCTGTGCTTCGCCGCATTTCGCGACGACCGGCGCAATCGCGGGCACGGCTAACGCCAGCGGTGGTTCCGTCGCTAGCGCCGTCTTCGCGTCGCGAACAGCGACGAGTTCCCCCGATGGACGATAAGTGGCGATGTAGTCGTACTCGGCGGGATTCACCTCCGCGGGGTCAACGAAGGCGACCACTCGACTCCCGCGGCGGAACGTGGCCTCCGGAGGCAAAACCACCGTCCAATTGATCTGTTCGCCAAAAGTCAAGCGGACGAAATCCACCACCTGCCACGGCACGGCGGGATCGGTCAGGCCGGCAACCAGCACCCGGGCCGGCGGATGGATGTCACGCAAATGCGGAAGCGATCGCACGAACGCGCCACCCATTCTTTCTTGTTGAAGGATCCAAGCCAGTTCCCCCGATCCGTAGCGGCGGTGGTAGCCCCAAGGTCCGATGATCGCCGCTAACGACAGCGCCAGCGTAAGTGCAACCTGCAGCGGTCGCAATGCTGTCTGTCCGAGGAGAAGAATCGGCGCGAGAAACAAGGGCGCGGCTGCCCATGCATACTCGGCAAACTTATGATTGGGCAGGATGGAATGCGGCGCGAACGCCGCAATCGCGGCGACGGGAATTGCCGCAATCAGCAGCCACCGCGAGCGGGGCGCGCGCGCAAACACAACGGCGCATACCAGCAGCGCAAGCAGCCCTGGATTGA
>DASQDN010000157.1:0-5637 GCA_035634155.1 Bryobacteraceae bacterium
AACGCATTCACAAACGATCGATCCTCGCCAAGAATCGATTGCGTCATCTGTCCGCCCAACAGGAAGATGAGGAGAATTTCAAAGCTCGTCATGCGTTTGCCTTGCCGGCGTCCTGTGATCCTCAGCATTACGAGCAGAACCATGTACGCCGCTATGGCGCGAAAAACCGTTTCCATACGCTTCTGTTCAAGGAAGAATCAACTGATTCAGAGTCAAGGGAGACGAGCCGTGGTCCACACCTAAGTGGGACTGCACACGTCCCATACCGCCTTCCACTTTCTGTACAAGAGTCATGGACGCCGGCTTGCCGGGTAGAGTTTTGAATGTCAGGGCAACCCCCTGCTCAAAGACTTCTTCGGAAGCAGGCTTAGGAACGATGTCCAACAGCCGTGCTTTGCCCAACAAGGCGCCGGAGAGGAGGAGTCGCACGTGTCCGGCCTGCGTCGCGGAACCGTCTACCTTCACCACGATAGGCGTTTGCGTGCGCGAGCGCACCACGCTGTCATACTCCACTGTTAAGGGCGCAGAACGCTGAGTCTGCCTCGCGTGGGCGCCTCGGCCGAACACGCCAAAGGATGCGGCCAAGAGTGACAACGACAGCACTAACCACATCGAACGTTCGAAACGCATCCAACGGCGCTCGAACGGCACATTCTCGTAGATGATGTTTTCTCCGCGTTCCGGCTCGGCCACGTTCTATAGGACGCCGGATCTCGCGGATCGCTACATTCTACCGGGGAGTGACCGCGAACTCGTCACCTGCATTCCACCTCGGCATGGACTCCTGGTTCGCCGCATTCAGCCCCAGCGTGAAGCCGAAACGCGCCGCATGCTCCAGGCTGGCGAAGTCCCACTCGTCGCGGAACTCGTCGGAAGGCTGGTGATACCGCTTGGCATTGTACTCGGCGAACTCGGTGTCCGCGAAGTTATCGGGCTTGCCGTGAATGCGCGAGCCGAGGCCTACCCGAAACGCCGGTACCCCGATGCGGGCCATCATGAAGTGGTCGGAGCGATAGTAGCTTCCCTGCTCCGGCCGCGGGTCGGGAGCAATTTCGAGTTGGTAACGTTTGGCGGTGGCCTGCACCATTGCCCACATAGAAGTGCGCTCGGCCGCACTCACCACTATGTCGCGTGTTCGAGCCGAGGGAAACAGCGCATCGTAGTTGATGTTCACCGCCGTTTTGGCGGCAGGCGCCAGTGGATGATGCGAATAATACTCAGCCCCGCGAAGGCCGCTCTCTTCCGCGGTCCAGAAGGCGAACAGGAGCGACCGCCTCGGCGCATCGCGAAGAGAGGCAAAGGCGCGAGCGGTCTCCAGGACCACGCCTACACCGGTCGCGTTGTCGATCGCGCCGTTGTAGATTGCGTCGCCGTTCACTGGAAGTGCTACTCCCAGGTGGTCCCAGTGCGCACTGTACAGCACGTACTGATCTCGCAGTTTCGGATCGCTCCCGGGAATCATCCCGAGAACATTTCGGCTCTCAATCGCACGGATCTTCGCCTTCAGATTGCCGCGCATTGCGATGCCGAGTGGGATCGGCTTGAAGTCCCGGGAATCGGCGGCGCGCAGAAGATCGTTTACCGTGTGGCCCGCCATCGCGAGGATCTTTTCACCGGCATTCTGCGTCACCCAGCCCGCAAACGCCAGCGGCGTTGCATTCGGCTCCAATCGCATCTGCGGATCTTCCTTGCTCCACGAGTTGCGGACGACTTCCCAGCCGTAACCCGCGGTGGGAGTGGTGTGAATGATGAGACAACCAAGCGCTCCGCGACGAGCGGCCTCTTCGAATTTGTATACCCAGCGACCGGCATATGTGAGGGTTTTGCCCTTGAAAACCTCGGGGTTCTCGGGTTGTGGCTCGTTGGTGAAGACGACGACCACCTTGCCCTTCACGTCCACTCCCTTATAGTCGTCCCACTTTTCTTGTGCGTTAGCGATTCCATGTCCGACGAAGATAGCCTCACCGTCAAAACTGACGTTCTCTTGCTGTCGGTGTGTTCCGCCGACGAATTCGTCCTGCCACTTAGGCCATACGCGCTTGCCGCCTTTCTCAAAGGCCAATTGCGATTCGGGCAGGGTTTGCACTCCCACCATCGGTACGGTTTGGAAGTAGGTGCCCTTCTCGCCGGCCGGTCGAGCTCCTATGGCCGCCAGTTGAGCAGCTATGTACTCTTCGGTCAGTTGCCCACCGCGGCTACCGACCCCTCGCCCTTCCAGCAGGTCGCTCGATAGGAAGCGAACATGGGCTTTGATGCGGCTTCCGGAGAGTTGGCTATTCTGCGCCATCAGCACGCCGACAGCGGTCGCGAGCACCGCCAACACCCCAATCCCGATAGACATCTTCCAGATTCGCATGTTATCCTTGCAACTAGTACCACAGGTGTAGCATGAGCGCCGTAGCTGAAGCCATTAGTCCCCGAACTCTGACGCACCTCCGAGCGCTGGAAGCCGAAAGCATCCACATTATTCGTGAGGTCGCGGCCGAGTTCGCCAAGCCGGTCATGTTGTACTCTATCGGCAAAGATTCTTCCGTGATGCTACGCCTCGCGCAGAAGGCTTTCTACCCGGGGCCGATTCCCTTTCCGCTCCTGCACATCGACACCAGCTTCAAGTTTCGCGAAATGATCGAGTTTCGAGACAAGTACCCGGCCAGCATCGGGGCTGAGTTGTTTGTGTATCGGAACGAAGAGGCGATTGCCGATGGGGCGAATCCATATAAGCTGGGAACACAGAAATGCTGCGGGTTCCTAAAGACGCGCGCCCTGCTTGACGGATTGGCAAAGTACGGGTTCGATGCAGCGTTCGGCGGTGCTCGCCGGGACGAAGAGAAGTCGCGGGCCAAGGAACGGATCTACTCCTTCCGGGACGCATACGGTCAGTGGGACCCGAAGAACCAGCGTCCGGAACTCTGGAATATCTATAACGCTCGCATCGATAAAGGCGAGACTATTCGCGTATTCCCGCTGTCAAACTGGACCGAACTCGATGTGTGGCAGTACATTCACCTCGAGGATATTCCAATTGTGCCGCTGTACTATGCGAAGGAACGCCCGATGGTCGTGCGCGGCGAATCGCTCCTGCCCATCGAGAACGATCCCCCGCTAATGCCGGGCGAGAAGCCGCAGATGGTGATGTCCCGCATGCGATCGCTCGGATGCACGCCATGCACGGGCGCGATTCGCTCGAATGCGGATACGATGCCGAAGATCATCGAAGAATTGTTCCTCATGCGCCGATCCGAACGAGAGAACCGCATCATTGATCACGATCAGGAAGGGTCAATGGAGTTGAAAAAGCGCGAGGGATACTTCTAGATGAGCGCGGGCGCGCAATCTGCAATCGACGAATTTCTCGAGCAGGAGCAACACAAAGAACTGCTGCGATTCACAACTGCGGGCAGTGTAGACGACGGCAAGTCCACGCTCATCGGCCGTCTGCTCTACGATTCCAAGGGCGTCTACGAAGACCAACTCGCTTCGGTGAAGAAAGCGTCGGTGAACCGATCCGCGGGTCCGATCGATTTCTCCCTGCTGACCGATGGCTTGAAGGCGGAGCGCGAGCAGGGCATCACAATCGATGTAGCGTATCGCTACTTCACGACGCCCAAGCGCAAGTTCATCATCGCGGACACACCCGGCCACGAGCAATACACACGCAACATGGCCACGGGCGCGTCCACCGCGCAGCTTGCCATTGTGTTAGTGGATGCGCGGAAAGGTGTTCTGCCGCAATCGCGTCGGCATGCGTTCATTGCGTCTCTGCTGGCGATTCCGCACGTTGTGGTGGCCGTCAACAAGATGGACCTCGTTGAATACAGCGAGGAAGTCTTTGACCGCATTTGCCGCGACTTTCGGGAATTCGCCCGCGACCTCCACCTAAAGAACGTTTACTTTCTGCCCATCAGCGCGCTGGAAGGCGATAACGTTGTGAGCAACAGTCCCCGTACCCCGTGGTATCGCGGGGGCTCGCTTCTCCACATTCTGGAGACCGTACCGATTGACCTCAATTTCGGCGAAGACATGCGCTTTCCAGTGCAATACGTTGTGCGCCCGACATTGGATTTTCGAGGATACGCGGGACAGGTTGCCTCAGGCGTAATCCAGCGTGGTGACGCCGTGATGGTGCTGCCTTCAGGCCGAACGAGCAAGGTGAAATCGATCGTCACGTTCGACGGTAATCTTGCCGAAGCCTACGCCCCGCAATCTGTGACCGTCTGCCTGGAAGATGAAGTCGACATCAGCCGCGGCGACATGCTCGTGAAGCCGTCGCGGATGCCGCACGTTTCCCGACGATTCGAAGCCACCGTGGTCTGGATGGCATCGCAACCAATGAACGTGGACCAGCCGTACCTGGTGAAGCACACCTCGCACCAGGTGCGCGCACAGATCACGAGACTGCACCACCGGGTCAGTATCGATGATCTATCGAAGATTCCGGCCGAGCGCCTTGAGCTAAACGAGATCGGCGTCGTTTCCGTGGAAACACACCGGCCGCTCTTCTTCGATCCCTATACGTCGAATCGGACGACTGGCGCCTTCATACTGATCGACCCCGTTTCGAACCTCACGGTCGGGGCGGGCATGATCGCCGAGCGTGCCGAGCGTGAAGATCGCAAGCGCGGCGGCCTTGCAGGCGTGGAATTTGAGCGCAGCCGCCTCACTGCAGCTGAACGTTGGGAGCGCGCCGGCCATAGGCCCGTCACAATTTGGCTGACTGCGCGTACCGAAGTCGCGTACCTGCTTGAGCGGGAGCTGTTTGACCGAGGCTGCATGGTCCACGTCATCGCCGACGACGTAGAAAGCCATCTGCTGCCAGAACTTGCGAAGCTGTCCAGTGCCGCCGGTCTGATCACCATCTGCACCTCCGCGTCAGATGAGCAAGCCGAGCGGGAGCGGGCTCGTGATCTCGTCGGGTCTGACCAATTCTTCGATATCGACCCGCAAAGCTTGTCCACGAAGGACATCGACGCCAAGGACCAGATTGCGAAGCTGCTGGAAGCGCGCGGCATTATCCGTCCGGATGATCGCGGCATTGGTGGCGACGGCATCTAGGCCGCACCATTCACCGAGCATTTCGCGTAGACTCTAGGCATGACCCACGTATTCTCGGGCGCCGTGCTCCTGTGCCTTGCTGCTGTTACCGCGAGCAGGGCAGATGTGACCGTACGCTATTCGTACGACGTGAAGCCGGGCGCGATGTTCCCGCCTCAAATCGCCGAGAAGTTGAAGGCTCAAATCAACGAGATGATTGGGACTTCCGTGCCAATGCGCGTGAAAGGCAACCGCGCCCTTTCTACTGTCATGGGACTCACGTCGATCAGCGACTTCGACGGCGAGATGATTACGTTAATCGACGCTAAGAACAAGCGCTATGCGACGGTTCAAAAGGACGAATATCTCCGCACGTTCATGAAGTCTCAAGAGCAGCAGTCGAAGGCAATGCCGGAGCAGGCACGCCGGATGATTGAGCAGACAAAGACTGACGTGAAGAAAGAGCTGACCGGACGGAAGGAAACGATCCAAGGGATCGAAACCGAGGAACGGCAGGTCACCATGAGCATGGGCGTACCGGGCGCGCCCCCTATGCGGATGGTGTTCTCGATCTTTTCGCCAACCCCGGAACAGGTCGAGCGTAAT
>DASQDN010000158.1:0-3315 GCA_035634155.1 Bryobacteraceae bacterium
CGAGCGAAGGCGACCTGTTGGTCGGGGCCGGCTCACCTGTCTACCTGGGCGTTAGGAGAGATGCGGGAGGCCTACAGCTCACCCTTCGCAGTGTTGTCGCCGGCGGCAATTCTTACCTTGCCGGCGTGCCTTTAACGACGACCGGAACCGCCGTTACCGGCCTTGAACCCTGGGGAGATTCGGCAACCGCAAAGGACATTCGACTGAACGGACCCAAGATCTTTGTCCCTGGGCAGGCGCTCATTGCCGTGAAACTGTCGCAGGCGCTCTCGCTGCGTTAGCCTGTCACCATGACCATCGATCCGGCGGCGGCGGGTCCTGCGAACGTTTACAAGCTGATGATCGGCGCGATCGTGCCGCGGCCGATCGCCTTTGTGTCCACGCTCAGCCTTGCCGGCGTTCCGAACCTGGCGCCTTTCAGCTTCTTCACCGCCGCGAGCGCCAATCCTCCCGTCATCTGCTTTGCGCCAATGGTCCGAGGCAGCGATGGGCAGCAGAAGGACACGTTGAACAACATTCGTGAGACGGCCGAGTTCGTAATCAACATCGTGTCGGAAGACTTCGCGTCCAAGATGAACGTCTGCTCGGCCGAATTTCCACCCGACGTGGACGAATGGCAGAAAGCGGATCTCACACCGATCCCGAGCGATTGCGTAAAGCCGACCCGCGTTGCCGAATCGCGCGTGCATATGGAGTGCAAACTCGTGGACATCATCAGCGTGAGTAAGCAGCCGCTGGGCGGTAGCCTGGTGCTCGGTGAGGTCGTGCGATTCCATGTTGCCGACGAGCTGTTCGACGACTACCGCATCGATCCCGACCTGCTGCAGGCAATCGGCCGCATGGGTGGACCGACGTATTCGCGCACCAAAGATCGGTTCGATCTGCAACGCCCGAAGCTATAGGTCAGCGGGAAGTTGAGCACGCGCGTTGTGCCTGGTTGAGCAAATCATCCAGCGCGCCGCGATCGAGCCATTTTCCGCGAGCCATCACTCCTTGGATCCTGCGGGTATTCCGAATGTTCGCAATCGGGTTCGCATCGAGTAACACCAGGTCGGCGGCTTGCCCAGCCGCAATCGATCCGCGAGATCCTTCGGACCCGTGAAACATTGCCGCGTTGTACGTGGCGGATCGGAGTGCTTCCATGGGAGTGAAGGCCGCGTGCTCCACCAGCTTGGCGAACTCGTCGTGCATGCTAAACCCGGGATACATGAACACAACGGCGGCGTCGGTGCCGGCAATGACACGAACCCCCGCTCGATGCATCTCTCGCACATCCCGATACAAGCCTGGAAGAGTTTTGATGAAGCCGTCATAAGCTCCGTCCTTTCGCTCTTCTACCTGCTCGCGCCAATCCTCCACCAAGTATCCGCACACGTATTTGCGCAACGGATCCACGAGGCCCGCCCCATCCTCCACGCGCTGCTTGGCCTTTGCATACGGAATCCGGATCGATTCGTCGACGTTTGTAAGCGTAGTCGAAAGAAACATCCCGCTCTTTGCCACACGCTCGAATAGCGCCCGTCGAACTTCGTCCGACAGCGCGTCCAAAGGTGGATACGATCCGAAATGCTCAACGCTGCGAACTCCCGCCGCCGCCATCTCATCTAGCGTGGTTATAGCGTGCATAGTAAACGGGAGATTCAGCCTTCGCGCTTCCGCGACCGCCGCCTGGAACGTAGCAGTATCCGGCGTGGTTCGCATCTTCACGTGGTCGGCGCCGCCGGCTTTCAGTCTCTGTACGGCTCGAATTGCATCATCGGGATTGCTTAACGGCAGCCGGATGCGATCCACCGGTTCTACCGTGGCGTCCTTCTTCATCCGGGCCACATTGTCAGCCGACTCCAGGATCTGACCCGATGTCGTAATTCGCGGGCCGATGATCTTCCCCGACTCTATCTGATTTCGCCAGTTGGAAACCTCCGCCAAGTCGCTCCCCAGGTCGCGAACTGACGTCACGCCGTTGGCGATGAACAATCGCAACGAATCCAAGCCAGCCTTCGTGAGATGTACGTGTGAATCCTGAAGACCGGGGATGAGGAACTTGCCGCGGCCATCCACGCGCTTCGCGGCCTTGGGAATCGTGGCGGACGCGGGCTGTACAGCCTGGATGCGGGCGCCGTCGACAATCACAGTCAACGAAGAACGGATCGCAGATGTGCCGGGGTCGATGACCGTGACGTTGACGAAGGCGGTCACCTGCGCATCAGCACAAATGACCGCGAGAAAGAAGATTAAACGTCGCAAAGATCCATCGCTTCGGCGAGCGACGTGAGCGGGTCGCGCTTGGGAACAAACTCGTGCGCCATGAAGCCCTTGTAGCCCATGTCTACGATCGCCTTCGAGATCGCCTTGTAGTTCAACTCCTGCGTCTCGTCTATCTCATTGCGGCCCGGGTTTCCTCCCGTGTGCAGGTGACCGATGTACTGCAGATTGTCTTTCATGGTGCGGATCACGTCTCCTTCCATGATCTGCATGTGATAGATGTCGTACAGCAGCTTGAAATTGGGTGATCCTACCCGCTTCACCAGTTCCACGCCCCACTTCGTGTGGTCGCACATATAGTCGGCATGATTCACCTTGCTGTTCAGCAATTCCATGCAGACCAGCAGGTTCTTGTCTTCGGCCATCTTGATGACATTTTTCAAGCCGACGACACAATTCTCCAGGCCTTCTTCGTCCGACATTCCATTGCGATTGCCGGAGAACACAATAATACTCGGCGCGCCGTTCTCCGACGCGAGCTTCACGGATTGAGCGAAACGCTCAGCGATCCCAGCATGATTTTCCTTGCGATTGAAGCCGTTCGGAATGGTTGTGCCTCCGCCGATCATGGTCGGAACCAAGCCATACTTCTTATAAACCGGCCATTCTTTTTGGTCGGCCAAGTCGACGGATTGCACGTTCAAACGCGCGCATTCCTTCGCGAAGTCTTCCACC
Organism: Bryobacteraceae bacterium; assembly: GCA_035634155.1. GTDB lineage: Bacteria > Acidobacteriota > Terriglobia > Bryobacterales > Bryobacteraceae > DASQDN01. Next base: position 2,938 of record DASQDN010000158.1, read on the forward strand.
GGAATCTTGGCGTAGCACCAGCGGCACACCGACTGCTTGATGCGAAGTTTGCGCTCAACGGGTTTCACTTGCGCGGCCTGCGATAAGACTGCGGCCCCCATGCTGGCCCCCGCGGCCTGAACGAACGTTCTTCTGTCCATGCCCGACATATTATCGAACTTTGGTCTGTTCCTGCTTCAGTTGCTCCAGATACCTTCCTTCGGCTTCGGCGACCGCGCGCTTGAATCCTTCCGGGTCGAGATAGGTGTCGGAGCTATAGGTTGGCTTGTACTTCTCGCGCATTCGATACTGCGATCCATGCCCGGCCAGGAATACATCGCACGCCAGAGCTTTCTGCACCCGGAAAGCGCGCGCAAAGTCTTCGGCGATGCCCGGATA
>DASQDN010000159.1:0-6119 GCA_035634155.1 Bryobacteraceae bacterium
GCGCCTACGCGCTCACCGGGGCCGATTTCGTTTCTTGTGGGGCCATCACCCATCAGGCCCAGGCTGTCAACTACAACTTCCGGCTTGACCTTCTCTAGCCCATGAGTGACATCCATCGTTACGCCATTTTGCCGTCCACGATGCAGAAGGCGGCCGAACTCGCACGTTCCGGATGCCCGGCAGGCACTGTGGTTGTGGCCTCGGAGCAGACTGCCGGTCAAGGCCGCTTCGGCCGAACATGGCATTCCGAGCCGGGGGCCGGATTGTATATGTCACAGGTACTGCGGTTAAAGATCTGTCCGGACAGCCTGCCTCTAGTTACCCTCGCGCTCGGCCTCGCCACCGCGGAAGCGATCACGGACGTGGCCAGCGTGGCGCCGGATCTTCGCTGGCCCAACGATGTGCTGATTCAAGGCAAGAAGTGCGCCGGCATTCTGGTGCAGTTGCACGATGGAGTGCTCGTGTCCGGTATCGGAATCAACGTGAACCATGCGGCGCTTCCAGAGGAACTGGCGCCCATTGCGACATCGCTGCGGATTGCGACTGGCCGGACCCACAACCTTGAACAACTGCTTCAAGCTCTGATACGCCTGGTGGACGAGCATATAGAGAACCTCCTGCGCAACGGAAAGGATGCCGTGCTGCGCGCATTTGCGCAAGCCTCCAGTTACGTTCGTGGACGCCGCGTTGTCGTGGACCAAAACGGCGTCGAGCTGACAGGAGTAACCGATGGCCTCGACCCGCAAGGATTTCTCTTGCTGCGGCAGGAGAATGGACAGCGCGCGTTGATTGTCGCCGGAGGAGTCAGGCCGGTATGATCCTTGCACTCGATGTAGGAAATACGAACATTACGATCGGGCTGTTCGACGGAGACAAACTAACACGCAACTGGCGGCTGCGCACGGTGCGCGACCAAACGTCGGACGAATGGGGCATTCTGTTGCGCAACCTCTTCGACATTGACAAGCTCCCGCTTCCCGCCGTGGATGGAATCATCATCTCCAGTGTTGTGCCCCCGCTCGACTCGACGCTGGCGGCCATGTCGCGCCGCTATTTCAACCGTGAGCCTGAGTTCGTCACTTTTCAGACAAACACCGGGTTGAAGATCCTCTACGACAACCCAAGGGAAGTCGGCGCCGACCGTATCGTTAACAGCGTCGCTGCCTTTCACCGATACGGCGGACCCTGCGTGGTAGTCGATCTAGGCACAGCGATCACGTTCGATGCCGTAACGGCCGACGCAGAATACCTGGGCGGCGTGATTTGCCCGGGCATCGGCATGTCCGTGCAGGGGCTCTTCAGCCGTACCGCGCGATTGCCGCTGGTCGATTTTCGCGAACCGGAAAAGTTGATCGGCTCCAACACTGTCGGCAGCATGCAGTCCGGCCTCTACTACGGCGTCATCGGCATGATCGACGGCATTGTGGAGCGGATGAAGCAGCAGCTTGGTCCCGACACTAAGACCATCGCGACAGGCGGCCACGCCGAACTCATCATCAGCGGTTCAAAGCATGCGACGCACGCCGACCCCGACCTTACGCTGGAGGGACTGCGGTTGATATGGCAGCGAGCCCAGAGCTGAGCGAGTGGAATTACTTCAACTACTTCACTGAAATTGAGGAGCACTTCCAGCGCGCGCGAGGGTCCGGATTGTTCCTGTTGTCACCCGTCGACTGGGCTCTTGTGGAAGCGTGGAAGAACTCCGAGGTGCCGCTGGAGGCGGTATTGCGCGGCATCGACTCGGCGTTCGAGAAATGGCGAGCTAAGAAGACCAAATTCCGGCAGGTGAACTCCGTCGCATACTGTGCACAAGCCGTTCAGGAAGAAGCCGAGGCGATGGCGAAAGGCGGCGCCGTCCGCAAGCATCAGCCAGTGAAGCCGCCCTTTGAGATCGACGAACTGAAGCGCTACTTGGCAACGAACGCGATTATTCTGAAATCCAAGCACGAGGCGTTCGGAGAAATCGCCGCGAGCCTGGACAACATCGCCGCCGAGGCTGAGAAACACTACGCAGACCTGGAGCAGTTGGAGCAGCGGCTCACCGTACTCGAAGAGAAAATGTCAGCCATTGCCAAGACCACGCAATCGGAAGAAGCGATGCTCGAAGCGCGCCGCCAGCTTGACGCCGCCCTCCGACCTTACCGAGGCAAAATGTCGGCCGAGCAACTGTCCATGTTGGAGAAGCAGTTTCTGGAACGCAACGTCTTGGAAAGCGCCGGTCTGCCCAGGCTCAGCCTCTTCTATCTCACGTAACCTGCGCCTAACTGTGATTCGACGAATCCTTACAATCGGCTAGAAACGCCCTGACGCTTGTGGTGTCCAACAGGTAGCCAAGCGCCGACACGTTGTGCGTCCGCCCCGGCAACGAACGTCCGTTCGTAACCAGGAATCTCTCATGTATCACCACATCAAACAACTCATGTACACAGTGCGGGTCGGCGTTCCCGATCCGCGTTTCGGCAACATGCTCCTCGAACAGTTCGGAGGAGCCAACGGCGAACTCGCAGCGGCCATGCAGTACTCCATCCAGGGTTTGAACTGCGACGATCCGGAACGCAAAGACCTTCTGATGGACATTGGCACCGAGGAACTCAGTCATCTCGAGGTTGTGGGCACGCTCGCGCGCATGCACCTGAAGCCGATGAAGAACGATCGCAGAGCCGCGCACGAAGATCCTCTGATCGCGGTAGCTGGTGGCGGCGGCGTCGCGCTGCACAATTCGATGGGTAATCCATGGACGGCCGATTACCTTAAAATCACTGGCGAGTTGGACGTAGATCTGCGCAGCAACATCGCGGCAGAAGCGCGCGCCAAGATCGTATATGAGCGCCTCATCGATTTCACTGACGATCAGGGCACAATCGACACCCTGCAGTTCCTGATGAGTCGTGAGATCACGCACATGAAGGCGTTCGCGGCAGCCCTGGAAAGCATGGGCAAACCGGCGTTCTCCATCGGCCGAATCCCGCCGACACCCGGACTCGTCGATCAGTACTTCAACGATTCCACTGGCGTGGGCGACCGCGGCGAGCCCGATGTACGCGGCCCGTGGAACGAAGGCGGCGATTGGGAGCTTGTGAACGCGCCCGCGTTCCAGGAGTTGGAGTCTGAACTCACCGGAACTCGCGCCGCTTCGAACGGCAGCAGCAACGGCCACTCGAAGTCAAGCAATGGCCGCGCGAAGAAGTCCTCTCAAGAGGCGACGCCCACATCCACGAAAAAGAGCAAGCGATAAGAGAAAGGAACCAATAACATGCCTCAAGTGAAGGAACTCCTTGTTGAAGAACTGCAGGACATCCTGCATGCCGAAGGTCAGTTGTTGAACGCGCTGCCAAAGATGGCGAAAGCAGCGCACAATCCCAAGCTCCGGGAATGCTTCGAGAAGCATCTGGTCCAGACGGAAGTGCAGATCGATCGGTTGAACAAGTGTTTTGAGCTGCTCGGCGAACAGGCAAAACCGAAGCCGTGCCGCGCCATGATGGGCCTGATTGAGGAAGGTGAGGAAACCATCCAGGAAGGCGGCGAAAAGGAAGAACTCGCGGCCGATCTTGCGTTGATTACAGCGGCGCAAAAGGTCGAGCACTACGAGATCGCCAGCTATGGTACTGTGCGTACGCTCGCGCGACAGGTGGGTGAGTACGACGTCGCGAACTTGTTGACTCTTACGCTCGGCGAAGAAGAAAGCGCCGACTTTCTCCTGACGGAGATCTCCAAACCGATCCTTCAGCAAGCACGCGCCGAGGATCTGGTAGCTCAGGAAGCGTAGGTCTGTTACCATTTCCAACGGGTGAAAACACCCGTTCATGGAACAAGCTGTCGTCATTGATTGCCTGCGTACACCCGTAGGCAAGGCCAACAAAGGATCGCTCCGGCACACCCGGCCGGACGACCTTGCCGCCTCTGTCATAACCTCCTTGTTTGACCGCTATCCGGCGATTCCCAAGGATGACGTCGACGATGTCATTCTTGGGTGCGCCATGCCTGAAGCCGAATCGGGCATGAACGTCGCGCGTATCGCAGCCCTTCGCGCCGGCCTGCCGGACATCGTTCCCGGTGTCACCATCAATCGATTCTGCTCCTCCGGACTTCAATCCATCGCAATGGCCGCCGACCGGATTCGCGCTGGCAGCGCACAGATAATCGTTGCCGGCGGGACCGAGTCGATGTCCATGCTGCCGATGGCCGGGCACAAGTTCGCACCCAATCCCTGGCTGGTGGACAATCGCCCAGAGATGTACATCGGAATGGGACTCACAGCAGAGCGCCTCCAACAGAAGTACGGCATCACGCGCCATGAGCAGGATGCGTTCGCATTGCGCAGCCACACCAACGCGCTGCGTGCCCAATCGGCTGGAGCATTCGACGATGAGATCGTATCCGTGAATGGCGTTCGAGTAGATGAGGGTCCACGCGCCGACACATCGCTGCAGGCGTTGTCGAAGCTCAAGCCCGTGTTTCACGCAAAGGGTACGGTGACAGCGGGCAACTCGTCGCAGATGTCCGACGGCGCAGCGGCGGCAATCGTAATGTCGGCCTCAAAGGCGAAGGAACTGGGGCTTCGGCCAGCGGCCCGCTTCGTAAGCTTTGCGGTGGCCGGGGTACCACCTGAAATCATGGGCATCGGGCCCGCGGTGGCGATTCCCAAGGCGCTCGCTCTGGCAGGATTGAAGCTTGAAGACATAGACGTGATCGAGCTGAATGAAGCTTTCGCGGTACAGGCCCTGGCGGTGATGCGGCAGGTGGGCATCGATCCCGATCGTACGAACGTGAATGGGGGCGCGATCGCGCTCGGCCATCCGCTCGGCTGCACGGGAGCGAAGTTGACCGCAACCCTGCTGCGCGAGATGAAGCGCCGCGATGCGCGTTACGGCATGGTGACGATGTGCGTCGGAGGAGGTCAAGGTGCAGCCGGCATCTTCGAAAACCTTGGCTAAAGGCGGCGGCTTCCTGCTGGAAGCGGCGGAGCGCATCTTTACGCCGGAGCAGTTCAACGACGAGCATCGCGCGATTGCGCGTACCACCGAAGAGTTCTGGAACCGTGAGGTCGTGCCTAACCTGGATGCGATTCAGCACCAGGAGCCTGGAGTTGCGGTAGCGGCTCTCCGCAAGTCGGCTGAACTTGGACTCACCGCCGTCCTTGTCCCCGAGCAGTACGGCGGAATGGAGATGGACCTTGTGTCGGCGATGATTGTCGCTGAAGGCATCGCAAAGGACGGATCGTACGCCGCATGGCATGGAGCACACGCGGGCATCGGCACGCTGCCCTTGCTGCTATTCGGCACGGAAGCGCAGAAACAGCGCTACCTTCCGAAGCTCACGAGCGCCGAATGGATCGGCGCATATTGTCTGTCTGAAGCGCACGCAGGATCGGATGCTCTGGCCGCCAGAACGCGTGCGGACCTCAGTCCGGACGGCTTGCATTACGTCTTGAACGGACAGAAGATGTGGATCACCAACGGCGGTGCGGCCGACTTCTTCACCGTCTTCGCAAAGCTCGGCGGCGACCAGTTTTCGGCGTTGCTCGTAGAGCGATCATGGCCGGGTGTGTCCGTCGGCGCTGAAGAAAAGAAGATGGGCATCAAGGGAAGCAGCACGACGCCGGTTTTCTTTGACAATGTGCGCGTACCCGTGGACAACGTGCTCGGCGAAATCGGCCGCGGGCACATTATCGCGTTCAACATCCTGAACCTTGGACGACTGAAGCTTGGGCCGTTTGCGGTCGGCGCCGCCAAAGCAGTGTTAGCCGCTTCATTGAAGTACTCGAAGCAGCGCAAAGCATTCCACAAGAGCATTGCCGATTTCGGCCTGATTCAACACAAGCTGGCAGAGATGGCGGCGCGTCTGTTCGCCGCCGAAACGATCAGCTATCGTGTGACCGGCCTGATTCAGGAACGCCTTTTTGCAGGCGAGTCGATGTTGAAGGCCACCGAGGAGTTCGCGGCTGAATGCAGCTTCGTGAAGGTGTTCGCCTCCGAAATGCTCGACTATGTGGCAGACGAAGGTGTACAGATTCACGGCGGTTACGGCTATCACCAGGATTATCCCGTCGAGCGCGCCTATCGCGATTCGCGCATTAACCGAATCTTCGAAGGCACGAACGAGATCAATCGGCTGCTTGC
>DASQDN010000160.1:0-7320 GCA_035634155.1 Bryobacteraceae bacterium
TGGCGGAGTTGACAATGGCGCCGGTCGCGCGGGTTAACGGCTGCGTTCCGGACTTCGCCCCGTTCACCTGAAGAACATAGGCCGTTATGTCGACGGTAGACTCGGCGTCCATGTCCTCAAACTGAAAGAACGGATCGTCAGCGGTGATCTGAAAACGCGCAATCAGTTCGGCTGCGGTCTTGCCGCCCCAGCGATCGAGGAAAACTTTACCCGCCAGCGGGGGAACGACCCCGCGAGAACTCTTGATGAATTTCTGGTAAGAAGCCGGCAGAGAGTCGATCGACGGGAGTTCACCCTTGTCGCCGGTCCGACCTGATAACGCGGGTGTGTGGCATCTCCCGCACGTGCGCTCGTAGGTCACGCGACCGGACTCAGCCTGTGCGGAAGTGAACACCCGGAGTTCGGTGGCTTGTTGGGCACTCGACACGAAAAGTCCGGAACCGATAAGAGCGACGGTAGATGTAGGTTTCCACTTCATTGCTGCGACCTCCGTGCGGTTTTGGCCAGCTTACTTCCTCGACAGTATACCGGCAAAAATGACCCCGCCCAGAAATGAAGTGACTGCCCTTCCCCAAGCGGCTTGCGCTGCGATTACACTTGTCTGTTGACGAGAACAATCTCATGATCTCCAAGAGCCTCACGATTTCAGTCGCAGCCAGTGCGGTCGCCGTCGCCGGATGGTCCATTCTTGCGGGGTTCGCTCCGCCGCAAGCGGCGCAGACGGACGTAGTCTCGGTCCAAGTTGACAGGCCGGGCGCAGCCATTTCGCCGACGATGTTCGGAATCTTCTTTGAAGACATCAACTTCGCCGCGGACGGAGGGCTTTACCCCGAACTCGTGAAGAACCGCTCGTTTGAATTTACAGAGGCGCTGACGGCGTGGCGCAAACTGGAACGCTCGGATGCCGAAGGGGAACTGGTTGTCCGTAACCAGGGCGGACTGAATCCCGAAAACTCGCACTACCTTCGCATCCGCGTCTACGAACCGCGCAACGGCTTCGGGGCGAGCAACGCCGGGTTTCGCGGGATGGGCATTCAGTCGGGCGCCGAATACGTGCTTTCCGCCTATGTGCGCTCCACCGGGCCGAATTCTCCGAAGTCCTTACAAGTAGAGGTGGGCGAAGGCGCCCCGCTTGGCAAAGCAACGCTGACGGGATTTACGCCGCAGTGGAAGAAGGTGGAAACGACGTTCCGCGCCACCGGCACAAGCCCCCGAGCGCGACTGTCACTAGTGATGACGGAAAAGGGCGAGATCGACGTCGACATGGTTTCGCTGTATCCGAAGGAGACATGGAAGAACCGGCCGAATGGACTTCGTAAGGATATGGTCCAACTGCTGGCTGACCTGAAGCCCGGATTCGTGCGCTTCCCCGGCGGCTGCATCGTGGAAGGCCGGCGGCTGGAGAACCGCTACGAATGGAAGAAGACGGTTGGAGACCTGGCGCAGCGGAAACTGATCGTGAATCGCTGGAACGAAGAGTTTGCGCACCGCCCGGCGCCGGATTATTACCAGTCGTTCGGACTGGGGTTCTTTGAATACTTCCAACTTGCCGAGGACATCGGGGCCACGGCACTGCCGATCATCAATTGCGGGATGGCTTGCCAGTTCAACTCCAGCGAGACCGTGCCGCTCGATCAACTGCAGCCGTACATCCAGGACGCGCTGGATTTGATTGAGTTCGCCAATGGTTCGGCAACCGGAACCCGCTGGGGACGCCTGCGGGCGCAGATGGGTCACCCGGCTCCGTTCAACCTGAAGATGCTCGGTATTGGCAACGAGCAGTGGGGACCTCGTTACGTCGAGCGCTATAAGCGCTTCGCCGAGGTCTTAAAGAAGTCGCACCCGGAGATCGCGCTTATCTCGAGTTCCGGTCCGGGCGCCGCGGGCAAACAGTTCGACTATTTGTGGTCGAATCTGCGCGAATTAAAAGCCGACATCGTCGACGAACATTACTACATGCCGCCGAAGTGGTTTCTTTCAAATGCCACGCGTTACGACAAATACGACCGGAATGGACCGAAAGTCTTCGCGGGAGAGTATGCGGCGCAAACCTCAGGAACGGCGCGTCCTGACAACCGCAACAACTGGGAAGGCGCTATCGCCGAGGCGGCATTTATCACCGGACTTGAGCGCAACGCGGACGTGGTGCACCTGGCGTCCTATGCGCCTTTGTTCGCCCATGTGGATGCCTGGCAGTGGACGCCGAACCTGATCTGGTTCGACAATCTGCGATCGTACGGAACGCCGAATTATTTCGTGCAGAAGATGTACTCGACGAACCTCGGCTCCCATGTCCTGCCGGTCACGGTCAACGGCGCGGCGGAGAACGGCCAGCGCGACCTGTATACCAGCGCCTCGCTCGACCGTAAGAGCGGCGAAACGATCGTGAAACTGGTGAATTCCGGCGCCGCCGGCCGTACGGTTCGGGTGGATCTGAAAGGTGCGACGACGGTTAAGGGGCCGGGTCGGCGGATCGTGCTTGCCAGCAGCGACCTGAAGATCGAGAACACGCTTGACCAGCCGACGCGCCTGGCGCCGGTGGAAAACGCTCTGTCGGTCAGCTCACCTGCGTTCGATGTAACGCTGGAGCCGCATTCGATGACGGTGCTACGGATCCCGACAGCGCGCTAAGGATTGCGGGAGCAGGAAGCTTCCTGGCAACTTCTTGCGTCGGATGAGGGATACCTATAGCCTAGACTATAGCTCTTGCGAGCTGGGGTTACGTTGTGCCCAGATCTGCCTCGAGTTCCATGGTGAACCGTTTGACGAAACTGTTACGATTTACGCCCGTCGTTCCGCTGGTTTGGGTTCTCGGGCAGGTGATTTCCTCCGGGCAGACAGCGCCTGCCAAGCCGCCGTCCGATACAGCCTTTCAAAAGGAAGTCCGGCCGTTCCTCACGAACACCTGCTTCGGGTGTCACAACGCGAAGGTTCGGTCCGCAGGAATCGACCTGCAGGCGTTCACCACCGCCGAGTCGATCGCAAAGGACGCCGGGACTTGGGAGCTTGCGGTTCGCAAGATGCGTTCGGGGGAGATGCCACCACCCCCGCTCCCCCGCCCTAAGGCCGAGGATCTGGCCACCGTAACCGATTGGATCGAGCAGGAATTCGAGCGGGCGGACCGGCTGGCGGGACCGAATCCCGGGCGGGTGACGGCTCGCCGGCTGAACCGTGCCGAGTACAACAACACGATTCGAGACCTGCTTGGAGTCGATTTCCGGCCGGCTGATGATTTTCCTCAGGACGATTCCGGCTACGGCTTCGACACCATCGGCGATGTGCTTTCGCTTCCGCCGGTGCTGCTGGAGAAGTACCTGACGGCCGCAGAGACAGCGGTTCGGACGGCGCTGTTCGGACCGGCGGCGATTAAGCCGACGATGATCCGATATCAGCCGCACCTGCGCCGGCCGCCTCCGCCGCCCTCGTTGACTGATTACGATTTTACGGGTCTTAGCCTTCCGAGCGCGTTGAGCACGAAGCACCGCTTCCCTGCTGACGCGGAATACGTATTCAAGATCCAGCTCAACGGGCAGCGCCCCGGTGGGTCTGAGCCGCTGAAGGTCGCCGCGTGGATCGACGCCGAGCAAGTGAAAACTTTTGAGGTCGACGGCGCGGATCTGGAAGGCATGACCGTCGAGTTTAAGAGCAAGGTGACTGCTGGCGATCACCTGGTTTCCGTCTCTTTCCTGAAGCAGTTCCACGGTTTACCGACCAGGTTCGGAGGTCCTGAACCTTCGAAACGACCTGAACCTGCACGTCGCTTCCCTGGCGGCGGAGGCGCTCCGCCCGCAGCAGCCGGCGCGAAGCCGCCCGCCGATCCGGCCAAGCCTCCGGTTGAGGCCGCGAAACTGCCGATCGAACCGGCCAAGCCGGCGGTAGCTCCGGCCAAGCCCGCCGGCGGTAACCGCCAGGTGTCGCTGGCCGGACGTGTAAATGCGCTCGACATCGGCGGACCCTTTGAGCCCGTCCTCGCCCCTTCGCAGGTGAGCCGCAAGAAGATCCTGGTGTGCGGCCATCTCGAACCCGGAGCGCACGTGGAGGGCTGTGATCGCAAAATCCTGAGCGCGATGGCGAGACGCGCTTACCGCCGTGCCATCACGCGTGCGGAGGTCGACGAGCTGGTCGCCATCGCGGCAAAGGCGCGGCAGCGCGGCGAGAACTACGAAGAGTCGGTCGCGGTTGCGTTGCAGGGCATCCTTATATCGCCGCACTTCCTCTTCCGGATTGAACGCGCCAGCGCGCCGACGTCGACGGCGAACAATGCACTGATCCCGATCTCCAACTTCGAACTCGCATCTCGGCTGTCGTATTTCCTTTGGAGCAGCACCCCGGATGACGAACTGCTTCACGTAGCCGAACGCGGCACTTTGAAGCAGCCTGCCGTTCTCCGGGCGCAACTGCGCCGGATGCTGGCCGACGATAAGGCTCGGGCGTTAGTGGAGAACTTCGGCGGGCAGTGGCTTCAGATCCGAGCCTTGGAATCGGTTAAACCGGATTGGGAAAAATTCGAGCAGTTCGATGATTACCTGCGCGAGTCCATGCGGCGCGAGACCGAACTCTTCCTGCAGGACCTGATCCGAAACGACCGCAGCGTCACCGATCTGTTGGACGCCAAATACACGTACCTGAATGAGAGACTGGCGCGCTTCTACGACATCAAAGGCGTGGAAGGCCAAGGCTTCCGCAAGGTGGACCTGACGGGAACGCCGCGCGGGGGGCTGCTGACGCATGCGAGTGTGCTGACCGTGTCCTCTTATGCGACCCGGACCTCGCCGGTGTTGCGCGGCAAATGGATTCTTGAAAACATCCTGAATGCTCCGCCTCCGCCGGCGCCACCAGACGTGCCCGCCCTGGAAGATGCGACCGTCGGCACCACTGCCACGCTGCGCGAGCAGATGGAGAAACATCGCTCCAATGCCGTTTGCGCGTCGTGTCATTCGCGAATGGACCCCCTCGGCTTTGCCCTGGAGAACTTCGACGCCATCGGCGCGTGGCGGGACAAGGACGGCAAGTTCCCCATCGATTCGTCGGGAAAGCTACCCGACGGCCGGTCGTTCAAAAACCTGGACGAATTGAAAGTGATTCTCCGGGCCGACAAAGAAGAGCTCGCTACGGCAGTGACCGAGAAACTGATGATCTTCGGTTTGGGCCGCGGCATGGAGCGTTATGATCGCAGGACCATCAAAGAAATCGTCAAGCGTTCATCCAGCACCGATTACAAGTTCTCAAGCATCCTATACGAGATCGTACGCAGCATGCCATTTCAGATGAGAAAGGGAGAAAAGAGCAGAACATGATTATCACCGGCAAACATCTTCCCCGAAGAACGTTCCTGCGCGGCGTGGGCGCCGCGATTGCGCTCCCTATGCTTGATGCGATGCGGCCTGCGTTTGCCGCCGGGACTGCCGCTGGCCCGGTGAGGCTTGCGTTCACCTACATCCCGAATGGCGCGACGATGAAGGAATGGACGCCGACGGCCTTCGGCAAGGATTATGCGTTGACTCGCATTCTGAAGCCGCTCGAGCCGTTCCGAAACGATTTCAATATCTTGACCGGGCTGGCGCACAAGAACGCTAACGCGCTCGGCGACGGAGGCGGCGATCACGCGCGAGCGGGCGCTTGCTTCCTCACCGGCGTACATCCCAAGAAGACGGACGGCGCGGACATTTCGGTCGGGATCTCCACTGACCAGATCGTCGCTCAAGCGTTGAGCGGGAAGACGCGTTTTGCCTCGCTGGAGCTGGGCTGCGAGGACACGCGTACGGTCGGCAACTGCGACACCGGCTATTCGTGCGCGTACACCAATAGCATCTCCTGGCGCTCGGAGTCCACGCCGCTGCCTCCCGAGACGAACCCTCGCATGGTGTTCGAGCGGCTATTCGGAGCTGAGGACTTGAGTCTCGATCCGGAGACTCGCGCTCGCCGGCAGGCGAGCCGCCGGAGCATTCTCGACATGGCTCGCGGTCAGACCGAACGCATCATGGGTAAGCTCGGTCCGGCCGACCAGCGCAAGATCGACGAATACCTCACCGCCGTTCGTGAGATAGAGAAGCGCATCGAAAGCGCCGAAAACCAGCAGAAGCAAGTGAACCCCGGAATGGAAAAGCCCGCCGGTGTGCCGATGGAGTTTTCCGAATATCTGAAGCTGATGTTCGACCTCCAGGTGGTGGCGTTCCAGACCGACATGACCCGCGTGGCAACGCTCATGGTTGGCCGCGAAGGCAGCGTCCGCACCTACCCCGAGATCGGCGTGCCCGATCCGCATCACCCGACCTCGCATCACCGGAATCTGGCGGAGCAGATCGAGAAGATCACCAAGATCAATGTTTTCCACGCGGGCCTGTTCGCCTACTTCCTGGGCAAGCTGAAGGCGACCAAAGACGGGGACGGGACTTTGCTGGACAATTCAATGATTGTCTACGGCAGCGCGATCGCGGACGGGAATCGCCACACGCACGAAGATCTTCCGATCCTGGTCGCCGGACGCGGCGGCGGTAAGTTGCAGCCGGGCCGGCACATTCAATACGCTACGGAGACGCCGGTCACGAATCTGTATCTATCCCTGCTCGATCACATGGGCGTGCAGCCCGAGAAGATCGGGGACAGCACCGGCAAACTCTCTTACCTGGCGGAACTGTGAGATCAATCCTTGTATCGGCCCTGTTAGCCCTTCCTCTCCTTGCGCAGCAGCGCGGCGGTCCCCCGGCGGTGGTTTCGCCGGAGGTGCATGCCGACCGCACAGTGACCTTCCGCGTTCGTGCGCCGAAAGCAACGGACGTCTCGTTGAACGTCGATTGGCAGGATGTCGCGCAGAAGCTGACCAAGGACGCGGAAGGAGTTTGGAGCATCACCGTAGGTCCTTTGGAGCCGACGACGTACATCTACTCTTTCAACGTCGACGGCATCGCCATGGCCGATCCGGTCAATCCGAGGATCAAGCTTCGGGCTCGCGGGTCGGGCAGCCTGGTCGACGTGCCGGGCTCCACGTCGGCTCTGTGGGATTTCCGCGAGGTGCCGCATGGCGAAGTGAATGTCAATTGGCACAAGTCAAAGGTGCAGAATGGAGCGCTGCGTTCGGTGTGGGTGTATACTCCGCCGGGGTACGACAGGGATCGCAAGCAGAAGTATCCGGTGCTGTACCTGCTCCACGGCTCGAACGATACACCCGCGGGTTGGACCACCGTCGGTAATGCGAATTTCATCCTCGACAACATGATCGCGGAGAAGACGATTCAGCCGATGATCGTTGTGATGCCGTTCGGACATGCGGTGCCATTTGGCGACCGCGGCGCGAATAACAATGCCGTGTTTGAGAAGTAT
>DASQDN010000161.1:0-2921 GCA_035634155.1 Bryobacteraceae bacterium
ACTGAAGGGAACCCGGCGTGGCAGACTTCGCGGTTCTCACGGAATGGTTGGACTCATCCGGTCGAGTGGCTGGAACTTCCCAAACCTACTCGCGCACGCGAATTTCTACTGGTATGACCAGTTGAGACGAGTAATTGCACTTTGGCCACGCTGCTGGTATCATCAGCATTCCTCACTTGAGCACCCAACCCATAGTTCGCCGAAAGCTAGCTGACGAGGTTCGAGATCGGCTGATCCACACTATCCGTTCCGGCGAGCTTCGCCCGGGGGACCGCCTGCCTTCCGAACGGGACTTGATGGAGCGCTTCGAAGTCGGCCGACCCGCCATTCGCGAGGCGATGCAGTCGCTCGCGTCCGCGGGACTGATCGAGATCAGTCATGGCGAGCGCGCCCGTGTCGCGGTACCTGATACGCACGGCATGTTCGACCGGATCGGGCAGACGATGCTGCATCTGCTCCAGACTTCGCCCGTAACGCTTCAGCACCTCAAAGACGCTCGAGTCATGTTCGAGGTGGGCATGGTGAGAATGGCAGCAGCACGCGCATCCGGCGAGGACATTCGTAAACTGCGGGCGGCGCTCCAACATCAGCGTAGTTGCATGAGCAATGTGCCGGAGTTCGTCAAGGCCGACATGGCATTCCACACTGCGATTGCAGGGGTGAGCGGCAATAGCGTTTGCGTCCTGCTGAGCGAGGCAATGCTCGACTGGCTCTTCGAGTTCCGGCGCGACTTGCTGCGAATCCCCGGATCGGAACTGATTACGCTCGCCGAGCACGAGCGCCTGCTGGACGCGATCGCTTCGCATAGCGAGGCAGAAGCGGAACAAGCCATGGTGGAACATCTGACCCGGGCCAGCGAGCGCTACCGCATCCTGGAGGATGCGATTGCCACACGTAGCATGTTGCGAGGCACTGCGGAAGCAAAGAGTTAGTAGGTACTTCTTGCAAAGGACCTGTTAGATGCACATATTTGCACTTGCAGTTTTGTTTGCGTCAGTGCTGATGGCGCAGCCCGCCGCTCGCCCGCTGCCGGCATTGAAGGTTGCAGATGGCAATCGCTTCCTGGTAACAAGTGACGGTAAACCATTCTTCTATCTCGGTGACACGGCCTGGGAGTTGTTCCATCGACTGAATCGCGAAGAGGCGACCCGTTATCTGGAGAACCGTGCCCGCAAAGGCTACACGGTGATCCAGGCCGTCGCCTTGGCCGAACTGGATGGACTGAATGACCCCAACCCATACGGACACAAACCGCTAGTCAACAACGATCCTCTACGTCCGGATGTGAAGGATGGCGCCGATAACGACTATTGGGATCATGTCGATTTTATCGTTGCAAAGGCAAACTCGCTTGGCCTCTACATCGGATTTCTGCCCACCTGGGGAGACAAGTGGAACGGCCAGGGCAAGCTGCCCGAAGTGTTCACGCCCGGGAACGCTGCCACCTATGGTGAATGGCTAGGCAAGCGTTATCGCAACGCGGGGCTAATCTGGATACTCGGCGGCGACCGCGCAGTGCAGAACGATAGCCATCGAGAGATCCTGCGCGCGATGGCTGCGGGACTGAGCAAAGGTGATGGCGGCACCCACCTGATTACATATCATCCTAACGGAGGCTCCGGGTCAGCCGAACACTTCCACGCCGAACCCTGGCTCAGCTTCAACATGCGGCAAAACGGTCACACCGTCGAGTTCACCGGACGGTACGACAAGACGCTTACTGACTATCCGAGGACTCCCGTCAAACCGGTGATCGACGGCGAGCCGGTGTATGAAGATCACCCGGTCGCGTTCCGCCCCGATGAACTCGGTCACACCATCTCAGCGGACGTGCGAAGACCGCTCTACTGGGATCTGTTTACAGGCGCATTCGGACATACCTACGGACATCACTCCGTCTGGCAGATGTACGCGCCCAACCGCAAGCCGATCAACCGGCCGCTGATGCCCTGGTCGGAGGCGATCGACCAACCCGGCGCTGGCCAGATGCAGGATGGGCGTTGGCTGATGGAGTCGCGGCCCTTCCTCACCCGCGTGCCCGACGACTCCATCGTCGTTCCGGACACGGTACTATCGTCCATTCCCGGCACTGGCCGATATCACTTCACTGCAACCCGGGACCAAAATGGTGCTTACGCGATGGTATACGCACCGGTGGGTCGCAAGTTCAGCGTTCGTATGGACAAGGTAACGGGACCGAAGGTGGTCGCGTGGTGGTTCGACCCAAGGACGGGCGAATCAAACCGGATTGGCGTATTCGATGCCTCTGGAACACGCGAGTTTATGCCGCCAAATCCAGGCGAGATGCTGGACTGGGTTCTGGTGCTCGATTCGGCTGACAAGAAATTTCCTCCTCCGGGATCGCGTGCTGCCTCGGCCACGCGGTCTCGATGATCAAGGGAACCAACTTAGATGAGCACTACAATCGCGATCTTTGGCGCCGGTGGCAAAATGGGCTGCCGCATTGCCGACAATCTGAAGGACAGTGAGTACCGCGTTTTGTACGTGGAAGTCAGCCCCGCTGGCCTCGAGCGGCTTACACAGCGCGGGCTTAGCACAACGGCGCATGAGGAAGCCGTAGCGCAGGCCGACGTGGCGGTTTTTGCACTGCCGGACAACCTGATCGGTAAAGTCGCTCCGGGCATCGTGCCAGGGCTGAAGCCGGGAGCGATGGTGATATGTCTCGATCCCGCTGCCCCGTTCGGAGGCGAGCTTCCCGAGCGGAAGGACATCACCTACTTTGTCACGCACCCGTGCCATCCGCCCATCATTAATGACGAAGTCGACCCGGAAGCCCGCCGTGACTTCTTCTGAGAAATCAAGGCGAAGCAGCACATCGTTTGTGAACTGATGCAGGGTCCGGAAGAAGACTACGCCAGGGGCGAAGCGATTTGTCGCAGCATGTTCGCGCCGGTAATGAA
>DASQDN010000162.1:0-11321 GCA_035634155.1 Bryobacteraceae bacterium
ATCGAACCGAGCTCGCCAAGCTCGCGCAACGAGCCGAGCGCGAGTTCGTGGGAGTTCCCTGCGGCAACATGGACCAGTATGAGTCTGTCTTCGGCGAACCCAATCGCGCGCTCAAGAACGATTGCCGGTCTTTAACTCACGAGACGGCCGAACTGCCCGCCGAGGCGTCTATCGTGGTCGTCAATTCCATGGTGAAGCACGAGCTTGGTGATTCCGCGTACAAGGTTCGCGTTCGCGAGTGCGGCGAAGCAGTGGCCGCGATTCAAGGCGCTTATCCGGATGTCCAGAGCCTTCGAGATGTTCCCAGCCGTCTTTTGGATACGGTGCAGGACCGCATGAGCGAGACTGTCTTCCGCCGGGCTCGCCACGTGGTGTGCGAGGACGAACGTGTGGAAGAGTTCATGAGGGCGTCCTCGCAAGGCGACCTGATGCGCATGGGCCGCTTGTTCCTGGCATCTCACCGCAGCCTGCAGCATGATTATGAAGTCAGCGCCGAAGAGCTGGATTTTCTAGTCGACACCGCGTCTGATTTCTCGGGAGTGTTCGGGGCTCGCATGACGGGTGGAGGCTTTGGCGGGTGTACGGTGAATCTGGTCGCGCCGGATCGTGTCGACCCGTTCGAAGTGCATATCGCGGAAGCTTACCGGAGAGCATTCCACCGCGATGTTCAGATTTACCGCTGCGAACCGGCCGCAGGCGCAGGCGCGATCGGCTGAGCTTCCCCGGATTTCAGCGGACGGCGATCCGCGGGAACTGTGAAGAAGAAGGTGGCTCCTTTCTCGAGCTCGGACTCCACCCAGATGCGGCCGCCGAAGCGTTCCACGATTTTCTGGCAGATGGCCAGTCCCATTCCGGCGCCGGAATAGCGATATCCGTTCAGCCGCTTAAAAATCCCAAACACCTGACGCGCATACTTCGGATCGATTCCGATCCCGTTGTCGGCGACGGAGAATACCCATTCGTTCATTACCTGTGCGGCTCGGACGTGTATCATGGGCGGCCGATCGGGATGCCTGTATTTGAGGGCGTTGCCGATGAGGTTTTGAAAGAGCTGGAGTAACGGGGTCTCCTCGGCCACGACTCTTGGCAGAGGGTCGCGCGTCACCACCGCCTGGCTTTCCCGAATTGCGGCTTCCACGTTCTGCAGCGCACGGTCGAGCACCGCATTGCAATCAGTCCACTCGGGCTCGGCGTCGGTGAGTTCGCTCACTTGCCAATACTCGCGGAGTCCTTTGAGAAGGTTCTCGATTCGCAATGCGCCGGTCACCGCGTACTCGATGAACTTGTCGCCGTCGGCTCCGAGTATGCTGCCGTAGCGCCGCTGCAGCATTTGCGTGTAGGTTGTTACCATCCGCAGAGGCTCCTGCAGATCGTGGCTGGCGGCATAGGCGAACTGTCGGAGATCTTCGTTGGAACGCTCCAGAAAGCGATTCAGGGTTCGCATCTCTGCGAGCAGAAGCTCGCGCTCCAGCTCGGCCTGTTTCCGGGCCGAGATGTCGGTGAATGTGGTCACGGACGCGACGATTTGACCTTGCGAATCGCGAATAGGCGATGCGCTTACCGAGAGCACCGTTGTTTCATTGTCGCCGCGGCGATAGCGCATCTCTTCCTGCTTAACCGTCTCGCCTTTGACCAGCGCCCGGATGAGCGGGTATTCAGAAGCTTCGAGCCGGCGGCCATTCTCGTCCTCGCCTCCGAAGGAGTTATCCGCCGATGGACCACTGATCTGGTGCTTCAGCAGCCTCTCCGCTTCGCGGTTATGCAGCACCACTGCGGCTCCAGGACTTTCCGCCAGGATGACGCCGACCGGCATCTGATCGAGCACGGCCCGAAGACGCGCGCGCTCTTCCACGATCTCGCGCGTCAGGTTTTCACGCTCTCGTTCGGCGGCACGGCGGCTGGTGATATCGGTAATGAAGCTGACCGCCAATTGCCCTTGGCGTGTCTGCACCGTACTGAGGCTGATTTCGACCGGGAACTCCGTTCCATCCTTACGTATGGCGCTGAGCGGCAGGCCCATGCCCATGGTTCGGTTGCGGGGAGCCGAAAAGTAGGCTTCCCGCTGCTTAACGTGCGTTTGCGCGAGCCGGGCGGGCAGCAGCATCTCGATCGGCGAACCAAGCAGATCCTGACGGGAATAGCCGAACAGATGCTCGGACATCGCATTTACCAGGACAATGGTGCCCTCCCGGTTTACTGCTACGATCCCTTGTGCGGCCGATTCCATCAGTCCGCGCATCGCTTCCTCGCTTTCTGACAGTGCCATTTCATGGCGTTTGGCTTCGGTGAGGTCGCGAGTCACTTGCGAGAACCCCCGCAGGGCCCCGTCGGCGGAGCGAAGCGCTGTCGTCGATACCTCGGCCCAAAAGCGCTCGCCGGTTCTCCGTGTCAGCAAGCCTTCCCAGGTGAAGGAGCCAGTCTTGACGGCGGCATCCAGCGCCGAGCGCGCGGTGGCGAGTTGACCAGCCGCTTCGCCGTAGAGGAAATCAATCTTCCTGCCGAGGGCCATTTCGCTGGGATATCCGGTTACCCGTTCGGCGCCGGCATTCCAGGAATCCACGCGGCCTTCGGTATCGACAGCGAAGAACGCGGTGAGCGAAGCGCCTTCCACGAGCAGACGAAAGCGCTCCTCGCTTTCCGCCGCGCGCTTTCGTTCTCTCCGCAACCGCTCGAAAACATAACTGATCACGACGCTGACGAGCAGAAACATCGCCAGGCTGAGCACATTCGCCGCCCTCAACGGAGCGCCGCGAAAGAAGGACCCACCGGCCAGCGCGCCAAACAAAGCGGCCGCCATGCCGGGCCGCCACCCACCGAAGTACGCCGCCACAGTTACCGAGAAGGTAAATGGAAGAAGCGGCGATGCGCCGCCGAGCACTGGCTCGACGTACATTCGCGCCATCCAGACGATAACGACGGAGAGGACAGCGAGGCTGTAGGCGCGCAGGCTGTTTTCGACCGAAGTTCTGTGAGATTTTCGGCCGCCCGACCCCACCATATGGGTGTACACTCCACTCCTGAATAAGGCACGGGCCGCACTACACGGCTATTAACGAACAGTGTCGTTCGCCCCGTGCTCTACTTTTCCACATCAATTCTACACGTCAATGTTTGCTGATTGCTGAAAATTTCAACACCCAGCTTATGGTTAAATCTGTGGCCCGACGGTTACAAGCCTAATCATCCACAAGTCGGATGCAAATTGTCACGGAAATAAACCGAGGCAAGGGCGGCAGAAAGCAGTTGAACCGCCGGCGCCCATTCCGGGTCGCACGGGAATTGAACCTGGATGACGAGCGGCCGCTCCGGAATGGCGAGCACCTCGCTGAATTCACCGCCAAATAGCAGGTCAAGGACGTTCTCGCGAAATACTTCGGTCATCAGTCGATCGGCCTCGCGATCCTGCCCACTCAGTAACACGCTGATGGAAGCGGGTTCGTTGCCGCAAAAGAGCGATGCGAGCGCGACTCCCCCGCCGGCCGCGGACCAATCGAGTTCGATATCGCCGCGTTTGAGAAACGGGAGTTTGTCGCGAAATTGCGGAGGACGTCCGGCGAGGTACCGCCGGAAAAGATCGCACACTGCCTCGCCTTGCGAGTTGGTGGGTTGCAGCTCGAACTGGTTCGCCTCGATGCGTCCCTGGTGCGGCAAGATGCATCGGACATGAAACATCGAGGCGATTGTAACAGAACCCTTTATTTGACCCAGCGTTAGTGGCTCAGCGTCTCGCTCGCGCTGCCGCGAGTGGAGATGGCCGAATCCACCACCAGTCCGAGGTAGCCTTCCGCCACACGCGCCGAGCCTATGGGTCCGTCCGTGATGAAGGCGAAGCCGTGGCCATACCGGAAATCGCACTGGACGATGAGGTAACCCTGGAATCCCGGGGTCGCCGACATGCCGTGAGAGCCGCCGGAGGAAAGCACAAAGGCCATATGGGAACCGCTCGCCACGGGTGA
Source organism: Bryobacteraceae bacterium (assembly GCA_035634155.1). Lineage (GTDB taxonomy): Bacteria > Acidobacteriota > Terriglobia > Bryobacterales > Bryobacteraceae > DASQDN01. Next base: position 3,957 of record DASQDN010000162.1, read on the forward strand.
ACTGGTTGTTTGCGGCGGAGGCGCTGGGCCGCCCGGCGCCGAACCGTAGTAGTTCACAGTGCAAGCTCCGGCCTGTTGACGCTGCGGCGACCCGAAAGGATCGCTGGACGTGTTGGATACCGCGATGCCGGTATCGAAGCCTGCCTGGTTGGTGACGAACGGGAACAGCAGGTTCGTTCTGCAGGAGTCAATGCGGAATGCCGTGGCATTTACGGGCGCATCCACAAACCGCGGGATCGGAAGGCTCGAACTCATCCGGCCCGCGTCGGAGGTGGCGGCGTAGAACGGGCCGAAGTTGCCGGATACAGACGCCGCGCCGAGGCCAGGACGCTGATTCGGGGTGTCGGGCGCATACGCCACGGCAACACCGAAGACGGCGGATTCCAGCACCGCAGGATTTGCGCCGGTGACTTCCCACACGGCCATCGCTGAGTTGTTTACCACTTGAATTTCGGCTGCGGAGACGCCATCGCCCGAGACCGTCGGACAAGTCAAGGTGGCGGTTCCCGCGATCCCGACAGGCGCCCCTGCTTGCGCGGACGTCCCACCCGCGGCGTTGGGTCCGGTCTGGACGAGCACGGCATTCAGACCCGCGGTGCTTCCGAAGCTGGGTCGCGTGGTGACGAAGAGTCGTACGCCGCTTGGCACGTTATTGAATCGAGCTACCAGACGCGTGCCGGTATCGGCACCGCCCACGCTGAACGGAAACTCCTGCGTCCGAAGGAAGCCGCTTTCGGTGTTGTAAACGAGCCCCGGTGTACTGGGGTTCTGGTTCGCGGCAATCTGTATTTTGAACGCTGTTTGGAAGCCTTCTGTGAACCGCAGCCCGAACTGCATGCTGCCCGCGGTTCCGTTAATCAGGTTGGCATTGCCGGAGGAGTTCTCTGCCACACACTGCGCGAACGAGGGGGAAGCTGTGCCTGAACCGTTGCAATTGGTGACGCTGAACGCGAGGCCGGGCAAAACGAACCCAACCGTCTGCTGCGCCTGACCCAATGGAAGGGATTGGCTCGGAGATACGGAAATGAAGGCAAACACCTGGCTCGGGACCAGGCTGGCGGATGCAGCCAGCGATGTCACGTTTGCTCGAACGTTGGTGATGCGGATAATCCGCTGATTCCCCGCCCCTGGGGATTGGAAGGCCACGTTGGTCCAAACCAGTGAATTGTCGCCTGCTCCCGTAGTGGCGCGATAAACAGCGGGTGTTGCGCCCGGCGCAACTCCGATTCCGAGTTCATCCACCAGCAACAACGCCTCGCTCTGGCTGCCCGCCAGCCGGCTGGTAATGGGAACGTTCAAGAACAATTGGATGTTGACATTGTTCGTCTCACCCAATGTTCCGCCGGTGCAGAAGATAAGGATGTCGCCGGTAAGCTCGGTGAAGCCCTCGGCGCGAAGCAGTGGAGGCACGCCGGTGTTCGTGGTGCAAGTGAGGAGCTGGTTTGTGCCCACGGCCGCTACCGAATAAGCATTCGCGAGCGACACAACCTGAGACCCCGTGGTCGCGATCAATGTGCGAGCGCCCAGTGTCGCATCGGAAGCGGCAGACAAAACAACGGTCAAGCTTGTTGGCGACGTGACCGTGACTGTTCCCACCGTAACTCCGGCTCCGGCGTTGATGGTGGTGACGCCTTGCTGGAAATTCGTGAACTCGCCGGTGACCGTGAAAGCCTGTGAGCGCCCGCGCTGCAGCGATGTTGGGGCAACCGAGATGATGCGCGGCGTGCCGGCCGTAACGCTAAAGGCGTTCGCCGCCGTGACAGGACTGCCGTTGGTTGTCACGACAACGTTGCGCTGACCGATGGTAGCGCCCGACTGAACCGTGATATTCGCAGTCAGACTCGTATTGCTGTTTTGAACAAGGGAGTTGACGGTGATGCCGGCGCCGAAGCTTACCGTGGAAGCGCTTGTGAACTGCGTGTTCGCGCCCGTAATGGTAACTGACAGCGTCTCGCCTTGTTGTCCGGAAGCGGGAATCACGCTGACGATGGATGGGGCCGCGAGCACCGTAAACGCATTCGACTGCGTAATCTGGTCAACACTTGATACTTGCACCGCGCGACCGCCAACCGCCGCGCCGGCATTGATCGTCAACGTCGCGATGGCTGTGCCGTTCGGCTGTACGGCGATGGGTCCGGCAGCGCCTTCCGCGGCGCCGCCGACCGAGATTCCTGGCCCGAAATTCGCCGTCGCGCCGGAAGCAAGGGTCGTATTGGCCCCGGTGATCACCACTTGCAGCGTGGAGCCCGCTATTCCGGATGGAGGATTCAAGGAGAAGCTGGGCGCGTTAGTGACCGTGAACTGGAGCGAGTTGCCGCTGATGTACCCCGAACCCGCCAAGGTCACCGTGTAGGCTCCCAATGGGATGCTCCCCGGCAATGTCAAGTTGACTGTCCGGTTGGAGGTGGTTCCTACGATGGTGGTCGGCGCAGTGACCGGAGTTCCGCCCGCGTTCGGCGTGAGGGTCGCGGTGATCGTGGGCGTCTCGTTTTCGATGAATCCTGAAGCCGTCGTGGACACGGCAGCTCCGGCCGGACCGGCTGTCGGGTTGATGGTCAGAAGGGTCAACGTGCGTTGAAAGACCGTAAACGCATTCGTTTGTGAAATGGAATCGTTGCCTGTGACCTGCACTGTGCGGCCACCCAAAGTCGCGCCTGCATTGATAGATAGGGTGGCAATCGCTGTGCCGTTGAGCTGGACTGCGACCGGGCCGAAGGCGCCTTCCGCCGCTCCACCTACTGAGATGCCCGGGCCGAAATTGGCCGTAGTATCGTTCGGAAACGCTGTGTTCAAGGGCGTGATGATCACTTGCACCGTTGAACCCGTCGCTGCGGTGGTCGGACTCAACGTGAAGGACGGAGGCGGCGTCACCGTAAACTGCAGTGAATTCGAACTGACGTAGCCGGAGCCCGCAACCGTTGCCGTGTACACTCCAGGCGCCGTATTCGCGGGCACGGTGAAATTGACCTGGCGATTCGCGGAGGCGCCGGGCGCAGACCCGGCGACGACGATCGGCGACCCTCCCGCGTTCGGAGTCAGCGTCACGGTCAAGGTCGGCGTGTCATTGACGAGGAAGCCCGAAGCGGCGATTGACACGCTGGAGCCAGCCGGCCCTGAAGTCGGATTGATGGTCACCAGGGTCAGCGGCGGGTGAGTCACTGTGAAGGCATCCGCTAGCGTGACATCGTCCAGATCCTGGACACGAACGGCTCGTGCGCCAAGTGCGGCCGCGCCTGCGATGGTCAACGTCGCGATAGCCGTGCCGTTCCCCTGCACTGCTACCGGGCCTAATGTGTTCTCTGCCGCTCCGCCCACCGAGATGCCCGGCCCGAAGTTTGCCAGAGTGCCCGAGGAGAACGATGTGTTCACCGGGGTGATGGTCACCTGGAAATTCGACGCCCCGCGCGTCCCCGAAACGGGACTCAACGTAAACGAAGGCGGACCGAGAATCGTAATCGTCACGGTATTGCTGCTGGTTACCCCAGAACCGGACACGCTGACGGTATACAGGCCTGGTGCTCCGGTCGGCTGCGTGAAATTGATCTGCCGCCCACTGCCGAGTCCCGGCACGACGCCCGTCGCCGTCAACGTAGGTCCGACGAACTGAGGCGTCAAGGTCACGATGACGTTCCCGGTCGCGACACCCACGGTGAATCCCGAAGCCGAGATCGAGATTGCATTACCTGGCGACGCCGATGTCGGGTTTGCGCCCGCGAGCGTGATACTTTGCGCGTATAGTGATGTGGAACTGAGCGCAACCAGTGCGGCCAACGCCAATCCGAGTTTGTTAGCCGTGCGGGTCAGCGATGCAGAGGAGGACAGGATAGTCAGCAATGGGCTCCATCTTTCCCGCGAGCTTTCGAGGGAGATATGAATTCGGCCTACGCGATTATACGCTTTCTTTACTACATGTTGCAACGAAGATGTTTCGGCATTCCGCGAAAATATATCACCGTAATCGGACTCCCCGCATATGCGCCAAACGATTTCCCCCATTGGGATGCAGTGAACTCGCTACTATAGATAAAACAGGATTCTAGTACACGCTTTATGCCAGTGAACTGGGCGACGGTAAAGACACTTCTGGAAGAGTGTCTGGATCGCGCGCCGGCTGAACGCCTTCAATATCTCCACCGTGTCTGCGACGACCCGCGTATCCGCGAAGAGGTCGAGTCGCTGCTGTCCGCCCATGACGGCGCGACGGACTTTCTCGAGGAAGCGGGGCCTGGTCAGGGTCAGTTCCTTTCCGCATTTCACAATGGAGGGCTGGCGGGCCATCGGCTGGGAGCCTACCGTCTGGTGGAGGAAATCGGCCGCGGCGGCATGGGAACCGTCTACCGCGCGATTCGCGACGACGACCAGTTCCAGATGGTAGTTGCCGTCAAGATCGTGAGCCGCGGCATGGACACCGACATGGTGCTCCGGCGTTTTCGGACTGAGCGCCAAATTTTGGCCTCGCTGGACCATCCGAACATTGCGCGAATCGTGGACGGCGGCAGCACCCCGTCCGGATTGCCGTACTTTGTGATGGAGTACGTCGATGGCTTGCCTCTAAGCGACTACTGCGACAAAGAGCGCCTTACCGTGACCGAACGCCTGCGGCTGTTTCGCAAGGTTTGCGATGCGGTCGCATATGCGCACAAGAATCATGTCATTCACCGCGACCTAAAGCCGGGGAATGTGCTGGTTACTCGCGACGGCATGCCGAAACTGCTGGACTTCGGAATCGCCAAGATCGTGAAAGGCTCGGATGAAGATCCCACCGTCACCGGCATGGCGATGGCAACCCCGGCGTACGCGAGCCCGGAGCAGATACGCGGCGGCGCGATCGGTGTCGCGTCCGATATCTATTCGCTGGGCGTGATGCTCTATGAGCTGCTGACCGGGCACCGGCCTTACCGGCTTCCGATGAAGGACTCGGATGAAGTGGCGCGCGTGATCTGCGAGCGCGAGCCCACCCGCGCCAGCACGGTCGTGGCCATCCGCGAAAGGATTGAACCGTCTGACGGGGCCACCATCACCGTAGACCCCGCCGAGATTTCCGACAGCCGCCGCACGACGGTGGAAGCGCTCCGCCGCCACTTGAAAGGCGATCTGGATACCGTGATCTCGGTCGCTCTCCGCAAGGAACCGCACCGCCGCTACCCGTCCGTGGATCGGTTCAGCGAGGACCTGGACCGCTACCTGGACGGCCGGCCCATTCACGCCCGCCGCGACACGATTGGCTACAGGGTGACGAAATTTGCGTCAAGGCACCCACTCGGGTTGGGCCTGGGCGTTGCGGCATTTCTGCTGGTCTGCTTTCTGGCGGCGTATGCCTCGTGGGAGGCTCGCCGTTTGGCGCGGCGAATGGCGGAGGACCATCAGCTCGCCAGCACGTTCCTGGTTGAAGTACACGACGCGATCGCGCACCTGCCAGGCGCTACTCCGGCACGCGAAAAGCTGCTGCGGAAGTCCCTGGACTATCTGAATGGATTGAGCCGAGACGCCGGGGACGATCCGATGCTTCATCGGGCGGTGGCTACGGCTTACGAAAAGTTCGCCGAGCTTCAGGCAGGTACGGTGGGGGCGGGGCTTGGCCGTTCGTATGAAGCGCTGGAGAGTGCCCAGCGAGCGCGGCAGATCCGCGAAGCAATGTCGCAGCGGTCCGATGCTCCGGACGTGCAGATGGAGTTAGCGAACAACTATCTGCTGACGGCTTTTCTGATTGGCCGGCATGCGAATCCGGAAGAGCGTTTGCAGTTTGACCGCAAGGCCCTGGCTATCGCGGAGCGGCTGCACGCAATGGATAGTCGCAAGTACGAGTACATCGACCTTCTCGCTCGCAGCCATACCAGCTTGGGATACGTGTTGACTGCTTACGAGCGATGGGGCGAATCACGCAAGCATTTCCAGCGTGCCCTGACGCTTCGGACCAATGCGCTTCCGCAGGCAAAGGACCAGGTTCAGGCCAAACGCGAGGTCGCGCGCATTCATTACCGTTTGGGCGCCGGATACGCGCAAGCGGGCCAGGCTTCCGAGGCAGTTGGTTATCTGCGGCAAGCCCTGGCGATTCAGGAACCGTTGAGCGCCGCCTCGGCCAATGATGAATCGCTTGCGTCTGACACCGGGGCCAGCTACCACTTCCTGGGCGTGGCCCTGCGAGGCGCGGGCGACACGCGGGGCTCCATCGAGTACTTTGACAAGGTCATCGCGATGCGGGAAGCTACGCTCGCGCGCGACCCGGACAACGCCCGCTCCCGCTCCCTGTTGGCCGGAAATTATGCCGAGCGCGGCCTGTCCATGGCCGGCGCCGGACAGATGACGAACGCGCTGCGCGACCTGCGCAAAGCTCTGGAGCTGGAAACGAAGATCGCGGAAGTGGATCCCAAGGGAACGGCAACGCGCTTTGCCATGGCCGATATCCAGGGTCGGCTCGCCTCGGTGCACGCCTCGATTGCCCGGGAAAGTAGGGGCCCCGCGGGCCAGCAGCATTGGCGTGAAGCAGCCAAGTATTTCCGACGAGCGGATGCCTTGTATACCGCGCTTGCGGGCGATGGGATGCTGCAGTCGCCCCAGCTGCGCGTCAATGCCAGAAATGCTTCCGAAGGCGCCAAAGAGGCCGCATCCCACATCGGGCAGGATTAGTTAGCCTTGCGGAGTTGCCTGCATGGGAGTGGAGGAGTACGCGTAGATCACCGGCTGCTCCTTGGGAATGATGATCCACGCAATGATGTAGCCCAGAATGCCCACCGGCAGCAGCGCCAGGATGAAAAGTATCCAGAGGAGGCGAATCAACGTGGGGTCGGCGTTCATGTACGCCGCCAAACCTCCGCAAACGCCCGCGATCCGCTTGTTGGTGACACTCCGCAGCAATGGCCGCTGCAGAACGGGCGCGGGGCCGCGGCCTGTAGGGGTGCCGCAATCACTGCAGAAGCGATCCCGCTCTTCCAACTGCACCCCGCATCTAGTGCAAAACATGTCGTGACAACTCCTTAATCCTCCATACGAAAGATTTTGGGATGATGTTCCTTTACTGATTCGCGTTGTAACCGATACGTGAGCTAAGGCTTAGTAACAGCAGATGGTACAGACTGTACCAGTGTCGAGATCAGCGCCGGAGTCGATGCGCCCACTCAAAGGGCCTTCCAATCACTTTCAGGTTTCCAAGCAATAGCCAGCATTCCCGCAAGTAAGACGAGGAACACTGACAGTCCAAAGAAGAGAGGCCAATTCAACTTGGGAAGTGCAGAGCCCGATGAGACGATACCGTGAAATGCGGAGCGACAGCACCAACCACACCCCACCAAAAGCACCGTCTGGTGCTCATTTATTGCAGGAAAGCTCCGGAAGATGTAATAAACTCTACAACCGTACGAATTTCAC
>DASQDN010000163.1:0-5855 GCA_035634155.1 Bryobacteraceae bacterium
TCCACGTTGCACGGCTGCTCGGCGCTTTAACAAGAAAGCCAACAGGAGTCCGGTTGCTGCTCCGACGAGGATTCCCTTGTCCGTTTGTGGCGGGTTTGGAAGGAAGATAAAAGTGTCGACTCCAACGGGCCGAACGACGGCTCGCGAGGTAGATGCCTGCTCCGCACTAACCTTCATAAGGCGGTCTAGCGCCGCCCGCGCGACCTTTTGGGATGTGTTACGATCCTCATGAACAAAGCTAGTGGTAAATGCTCTGGCGCCCGAAGGTGTGAAATGTCCGCCGGAGACTTTGACGCGCCTGGGTACTTCTTTCGCGAACGCCGCCAAGTCTTCTTTACCTGCGATAACGATCGGAACATCGTGGTCCGCGTTTGCCTTACTGATCAGCGACTGAACCAGCACCTCGGCGTCGGCGGGAGGCGCCTCGACGCTGAACACGCCTCCGGAAACATAGAACGGTTCGGGCTTGACGATCCAAAGGCCTGTCAATGCTCCGAGTATGGTCAGCAAAGCCGGTAAAGCTGCCACTCTAAGAATCTGTCGCACACGCATCCGCAACCCCTCCTTGGCTAAATCGATAACATCGTGCCAACGCTGCGGACTGTCCTCAATCAGCGCGGACAACTCCTGCCCGTAACGATCACGCCACCGTCTCGGATAGAGGCGAATGAGCAGGCGCAGCCCGCGTGTCATGCGTGCCTCAAGCGTCGGAGACCAACCTTCACGATTTGATCCAGGCTTGCGAGTTGCGCCTGCAAGTGAGACCGACCCGATGCGGTAATCGCATAGGGTCGCCGGCGGTCGTCACCGGGAAGCGGCTCGATCCAGCCCTTCTCTTCCAGGCGTGTGATCGCGCCGTACAGAGTGCCGGGGCCAAGCCGGAGATTTGCAAAATGCTGAACGTCCTCCATGATGGCGTAGCCGTGCTTCTCGCCTCCGGCCAGACTTGCCAGCACCAGCAGTGTCGGATCAGACATAGTTATTACGTGCCACGTAGTATATCGTGCCACGTAATAAAGAGAGCGTCAAGACTGCCAGCGAAGAAAAGCTCCGACTCCGCCCACATCGGCGAGCAATGTAGCGTCCTCAATGAACGACACGGTTGCATCCGTCTGTTTCGCCTTTGTGACCAGAAGATCGGCCAACAACACCTGCCGGGGCTCGTCGCTTTCGGTGCCGCCGCTGCTGTCGGGCACCTCAGGCGCGAGGATCGCGTCGATGGGCTCCTCTTCCCCGTGCATCTCTTCGAGGCCCGCGCTGATGAGCAGTTCGTCGACCTGGCCGTTTGCCAGCGCTTCCAGCGTTGCTTCCGCTCCAACAACTGCCATGCCGCTTCCACGATAGGAACGGAGCAGCCGATCTACTTTCTCGGCGTCGGTCTTGGCGTCTTCCTCGCGCATGCGGTCGAGGGTGGCTTGAAACACGTCTTGGTCCGAAGCTTTCAGATCTAGCTTCATAACATCCACAAGCTTGTCGGCAAGGTGTTTGGGCATGTGCTCCTGAAGCACTGGAGCCATCTGCGGATCGCCTGCCAGGATCACATGCTTGATATTGTCCTGACGAACGATCTTGTCCAGAGTCTCAATCGCTTCCTTGGCATGACTCGCATGGGCGTTTTCCACCCGCCGCTGGTACCGAGCTTGCGACCAGCCGCCGACCTTCACGCGCTGCACCTTCTTTCCCTTCACCTGCTCGGTTTCCAGCGTTTCTCCGAGGCCGAACACGAAGATCCGGGCCGTATTGGCGTCAGTCACCAACGCGGCATAGCGAGGGTACGCATCGTCTAGCCGCGTCAAATGATACAAGTGCGGCTGATTGTAGACGTAGAGATAGTTATCCTCCAGCGGCGCGTTCAACTGGATGGCCTCGAAGAGTTCGGAGCCCGAGCAGGCGAAGATCGCAATCCCATTGGCGGATGCTTTCAGCTCGTCGTCCAAGTATTTCTGGATCTTCTCCAGATCTGCGTCAAAGCTCTGCCGCTCGGCCGATCCCGACGAAAAGGTCTTCGCTCGTGGAATGAGTTCGCGCTTCAAGAAGGATTCAAAGTTGGTACGACCGCGATCATCAGCCTGCGCGTTCAGGTAAAGACTGATGACCGGCAGCGTTGTGGCTTCAAACGCCAACAGCCGTTCTAAATGCTCATCAATGGACGTGGAAACCTGCGACTCTTGTTGCGTGCTCATGCCTTCGTTGGACTATGGGTACTCTAAAAGGTTGCAGTCCTTCGACGTGATCGTGATCGGCGCCGGCGCGGCAGGATTAATGTGCGCAATGGAGGCGGGAAAGCGCGGCCGCCGCGTGGTTGTGCTCGAGCATAACGCGGAGCCGGGCCGCAAGATTCTGATCTCCGGCGGTGGCCGCTGCAACTTCACCAACCGCGAGTGCAGGCCCGAGAACTACATCTGCTCGAATCCGCACTTCCATAAATCCGCGCTTGCTCGCTACACTGAATCCGACTTCATTGCCCTGGTGGAGAAGCACGGCATTCCATATCACCACAAGACTTTGGGTCAGCTCTTTTGCGACCGGTCCGCACGAGACATTGTGGACATGCTGTTGGGCGAGTGCGCGTCGGCAGAGGTGGACATAGTTCTGGGCTGCCGCATCTCCGAGGTCCGCAAGAGTACCGAGTTCGTTGTTGAGACCTCGCGGGGGCCGTTTTCGTCGCAAGCCCTGGTAGTGGCTTGTGGAGGCCATTCCATTCCGAAGATCGGAGCCACATCGTTTGGATATGACCTTGCCCGGCAGTTCGGACTGCAGATTGCGCCGACGCGGCCGGCGCTGGTCCCGTTAACGTGGAAAGCAGCCGACGCGACCCTGTGGAGCGATCTGGCCGGTATTGCCGCGGAAGCCATCGTAGCCACCGATTCGCAGCAGTTTCGTGAGAAGTTGCTGTTCACCCATCGAGGCCTGAGCGGCCCGGCAATCCTACAGATCTCCTCCTACTGGACGCCTCCAGTGCGCGTGCACATCGATCTTCTTCCTGGGGCGCCGATCGAGTCGGTGCTCGAGGCTCGTGGGAACCGGACACTTAAAAATACACTGGCCGATTTTCTGCCGAAACGCCTCGCGGAGCGTTGGCTCGAGCACCAGCGCCTTGAAGATCTGCACGACTGGTCGGTCGAGCCGGGAGGCACGGAAGGTTACGCGAAGGCGGAGGTCACGGCCGGCGGTGTGCATCCGGATGAGCTCTCGTCCAAGACTATGGAGTCACGCAAGGTGGCCGGCCTCTACTTCATAGGTGAGGTGGTTGATGTCACGGGCCATTTGGGTGGCTACAACTTCCAATGGGCGTGGTCTTCGGGATGGGCCGCGGGCCAGGCAGTTTAATGTAGATCTATGACCCGCGATGAGGCTCTGGCGATTCTTCACGAGTTCACACAGTCGGAAAGCTTGCGCAAACACGCGCTGGCAGTGGAAGCGTGCGTAGTGGCTTATGCTCGGGAGTTCGCCGAGGATGAAGAGAAGTGGTCGGTCACCGCGCTTCTTCACGATTTTGATTACGAGATGCATCCGAACGCACCCGAGCATCCGATGAAGGGCGAGCCGATTTTGGCGGCGCGCGGCGTCAGCGACGACATACGCCGCGCGATTCTCTCGCATGCCAACTACAGTGGGGTACCGCGTGAGAGCCGGCTGGAAAAAACGCTCTTCGCATGCGATGAACTCGCCGGCTTCCTGACTGCGGTGTCCTACGTGAAGCCATCGAAGAGCATCGCCGAGGTAGACACGAAATCGGTGCGGAAGAAACTGAAGGATAAAGGGTTCGCAAGATCGGTCAGCCGCGACGATATTGTCAATGGCGCGCAAGAGCTCGGGGTTGAGCTCGATACGCACATCGAGTTCTGTATCAGGGCAATGCAAGCTCGGGCGGAGGAGCTGGGTCTTAGGGGCGGCGGTTCTTAGCCGAATCGTGTCGTTTTCGCTGGATAAACTAGTTCACGGAAGACAATCTGGGCTGGTGTCCGGGACGGTCTTCAAAACCGTTCGGTGGCTCTTCGAGTCGCTGGTGTGTTCGATTCGCACTGTCTTCCGCCAATCCTCCGGCTGATTCGCCATAGGTTCTGATGGATCGTTACAAAATTTGACATTCAGGCCAACATAGATTTACGCATGCATCTGACCTTTACCCCGAGAACAGGACCGGCGTAATCTAGAGAAACCCGAGCGGCAAGATGCCGCAAAAAGGGAGGCTCAGATGAAGAAGAGTCGGTTTACGGAAGAACAGATCATCGGCATGATCAAAGAGCAGGAAAGCGGGGTAAAGACCGCGGATCTATGCCGCAAACATGGAATCAGTCCAGCCACGTTTTACACGTGGAAAGGCCGGTACGGGGGCATGGAAGTCAATGACGCCAAGCGCCTGAAGCATCTGTTGGAAGAGAACACGAAGCTCAAGCGCGTAGTGGCGGACCTGACGCTGGACAACGTGATTCTGAAGGACCTAGCAACAAAAAACTGGTAGAGCCTGTAGCACGCCGCGGGGCCGTCGCCTATTGCCAGGAGAATTACAGCATCGGTGAACGGCACGCCTGCAGGCTCGTTGGAATCAGCCGGTCCGTATTGCGATACCGATCGCGCCGCGGCGATGACAGCGACTTGCGAGATCGCATCAAGCTAATCGCACGCCAGCGACAGCCGTTCGGACACTTGCGGATCACGGCCATGCTGCGGCGTGAGGGTTTGCGTGTGAATCACAAGAAGGTTCATCGAATCTGCCGGGAGGAGCATTTGCAGGTTCCACGCCGTCGTCGAAAGCGACTGAAGCGTCCAGCGGTGACGCTAGCGCCGGCGACGCGGGTCAACCAGCGATGGGCGATGGATTTCGTGCAGGATGCGATGGCTGACGGTCGCATCTTGCGCATGCTGACCATCGAAGACACATACAGCCGTGAGGGGTTGGCCATCGTCGTGGACACATCGATCTCGGGCCTGCGAGTCAGGCGAGAACTTGACCGGTTGATAGCTGAAAGAGAACGACCGGAGGAGATTCGCGTCGACAATGGCGCCGAATTCCCGGGCCGAGCAGTGACGAGCTGGTGCGAGGAACACCAGGTTCTACTGCGGCCGATTCAACCCGGCAAGCCCAGCCAAAACGGACATATCGAAAGCTTCAATGGGCGCTTACGGGATGAGTGCCTGAATGCGAACTGGTTTGTGTCGCTGCCGGATGCGCGACGAAAGATCGAACACTGGAGGCGCGACTATAACGACGCTCGGCCACACAGCTCGCTGGGGTATTTGACGCCGAAAGAGTTCGCGGCGGGGCTTTCCTTCGCCCTGCTCAGCGTCAATAAGGCAGATCGAGCACGGCGTCAAGGCAACCCTTCGGGCTCGCTACCGCTCGGCCTTGACTCCGCGCCCGATCCGCCTCCAGATCCTAGGATCAGGGCGAAGGAAAGCTACGAAGGTGGTGTCACTTGAAACGGGGAACTCTAGATTCCTTTGGTCCTAACTTTGGGGTAAGGTCACCGGGTCGACGCTTTGGCAATCCGGCTTGACGTAGAATTCTGTTGCTCGTTTGATTTCTTCAAACGGACACAGTTCTGCGCCAACCGGGCGTCTGAGCGAGCGGCGAAGGTACCATGACCTCAACCGCAACGCGCAGAACCGCAAAACCGCGAAGAGCACGCCTGCTGCCGGGATTGCGACAGCAAGGAAGTTTGCCATCTCGTCCGGAGCAGTTTTAGCAAGTTCCCAGTGGACGGAGATGTAATCGAGAATTTCGTCAGTCCAAGCCACGATTGGAGGATTGTATACCGTCCGACTTGATGAATCTGAGTGCCTCCCAAGGCGGTGGTTGGTGGTATTCCTTTGTAGACTAGGGTGCAAGAGAGGTCATGTTTGTCATGAGT
>DASQDN010000164.1:0-2860 GCA_035634155.1 Bryobacteraceae bacterium
TGGCCATCCTATTGGGAATGAGTCTTGCAGCACCGGCCCAGAGCATTTATGGAGGTCTTCGCGGAATCGTCACCGATGGCCAAGGCGCAGCCATTGCCGGGGCGAAGATAGTGATGACCGATGAGGCTACCAACCTCACACGCTCAATTCTCACGACGGAGAATGGCGAGTACAATTTCGCTTCCGTCACACCTGCTACCTACACAGTGATCACCGAGGCGCCGGGGTTCAAGCGATCCGAGCGCCGCGGTGTGATCGTCGCTACTCAACAAGCCATTACAGTCGACGTCGCGCTAGAGTTAGGCGCTGTCAGTGAAAGCGTCATGGTGACCGCTGAAGTTCCGCTGCTCGAAGCGTCCAACGCATCGCAGGGGCAGGTGGTCGATACCCAGAAGCTCATCGACCTGCCGAACCTAGGCCGGAATCCCTTCATGATGTCGAGACTCGCTGCGACTGTTCAGCAGGTGGGTAATCCTGCCTTTAATCGCATGCAGGATCAGTCGGGCTCATCGCAGATCTCAATTAACGGAGGTCCGGTCCGAGGTAACAACTACCTGCTGGATGGGATTCCGATTACTGACTTTTCGAATCGCGCGATGATTATTCCGTCGCTCGAGTCAGTGGCAGAGATGAAGGTGCAGTACGCGACCTATGACGCCGAGATGGGACGGACGGGTGGCGGTGTTTTTAACACGTACCTGAAGTCGGGGGGCAACACTTATCATGGCTCACTCTTCGGCTACATGCGGGAGACAGGGTGGCTGGCGAACACGTTCTTCAACAATCGGAACGGAACGCCGATTACGGACCAGCCGTTCCGCAACTACGGCGGGTCCTTTGGTGGGGCTGTGAATGTCCCGAAGGTTTACAACGGCAAAGACCGGACGTTCTTCTGGATCGGGTTCGAAGGCTATCGCGACACCCAGGCGGCCAGTCGCGAGCAGTATGCGCCCACACAGCTCGAGCGGATTGGCGACTTCTCGCAAACGCTGAATAGCGCCGGCGCGCTGCTGACGCTCTACGATCCACTGACGACGCAGGCCGATGGCAGCCGCTCGCCATTTCCCGGCAATGTGATTCCGCCAAATCGGATTGACACTGTAGGGCGGAACATCGCGGCTACTTATATGCTGCCGAACAAGGCCGCTGCCGCGCGGTTCTACGGAGATAGCAATCTAGTTGGAGCAGGACCACTGCCGTCCATCGCGGACCAGAAGTTTGGAAAGATCGATCACCAGATCGCGACATGGTGGCGCGCGAGCCTCAGCTATCTGCAGTACAACTCCACTGAACCAGGCGAGCATCCGTATCCGACCATCTCTTCGCCGGATCAGTCGTACTTGTATCGCAAGGTGCACGCAACGCAGCTCAACACGACACTCACTCCGAGCAGCACCTGGGTTATTGCCTTACGGTATGGCTTCAATCGGTTTCCGAACCTGAGCACGCAGAAGTCCGCCGGCTTTGATCTCGCGGGAATTGGATTCAACCAGGCCTTCGTGCGCGACGTGGCATCGCCCACGTTTCCGTTTGTGACGATGCAGACTTCGCATAGCTTGGGTTCGAATAGTAACTCGAACTTCATTCACCACTCGAAGAACTTCGGTGGGACTGCTTCGAAGTATGTGGGCCGTCATAGCATCAAGGTGGGGTATGATTTCCGACGGCTCCACGACGATGGGCTGACATATGGGAACAGCGCTGGAGCTTTTACGTTCGACAATCGCTTCACGCGCGCTAACTCAAACTCGACTACGAGCGCTTCAGGCGCGGATATCGCTGATCTCCTTCTGGGAGCGCCGGCAGTCGCGACCGGCTTCCTTCCGACGGTGGTGAAGGAGTTCGTGGATTACCACGCGGTTTACCTGCACGACGACTTTCGCTTGAATGCAAAGCTGACTCTGAATCTGGGTGTTCGCTGGGAGCGTGAGGACGGTCTCCGCGAGGCGAGTAACATGCTGATCACCGGGTTCGATACGTCAGCGGCTAATCCCATTGGGGCTGCTGCGGGCGTGAATGCTCCCGGCGTGTTCCGGTTCGCGGGCATCGATGGACAGAAGGAATCGACAGGAAATCCCAACCTGAACAAGTGGTCGCCACGCGTGGGTTTTGCTTATCAGATGAATGATAAGACGGTACTTCGCGGCGGCTGGGGTGTGTTCTGGGCTCCGGCGTTCGCGCTCGGCGCTCCGTACAACAGCGAGGGTGTGACGGCAACCACGTCACCATCGGTGTCGAACGACGGCAATAAGACGCCCGCTTTGTCACTGTCGAATCCATTCCCGAACGGACTCGATCGTCCGGTTGGCAATAGCCTCGGGGCGCTCACCGGCGTTGGGAAACCGATGACGATTTTCGATCCCAATGCTACCTCGACACGGGTTCAGCAGTTCTCGTTCGATGTTCAGCGCCAACTCGCGTCGGGCTGGGTCGCATCGGTGGGATACTCGGGATCGCGCACTTCGAATCTCACCTGGTCGACGGCGGACTACAACGTGAATCAGCTAGACCCGCAGTACTTCAGCATGGGATCGGCTTTAACGCAGGCGGTTCCGAATCCGTTCTTCGGTAAGGGTGGCACAGGTGTGATCGGCGGCGCGACTGTTGCTCGCAATCAGCTTCTCCGGCCGTATCCGCAATTTGCGGCGGTGAACTTGACCAATAGCGATCGCAATAGCGCTCAGTACGATGCGGTTGTCCTTCGGGTACAGAAGAGCATGTCGTCCGGGCTTTCGGTGGTTTCAACGTATACGCTGTCGAAAAACTTCGACATGTCCGGCGGCGGGCCAGGGAATAACTTAAACGCAGGCAACGGCGGGCCTCAGGATGTGTACTCGCTTGCGGGTGAGTGGGGCTTGTC
>DASQDN010000165.1:0-5329 GCA_035634155.1 Bryobacteraceae bacterium
CCTACGTTTCCCCCTCTTCCGGGATATACGTAGTGCGAACCAACGTTCCTTTGCCCGGCGAGCTTTTTACGTCCACAGCGATCGGAGACAGCGACGCATAATTCTCGATCAACAACAGCCCCAACCCTCGCGGATTCTTCATCACGTCAATTAATGAGAAACCACTTCCGTTGTCTCGAACCTCAAGCGCCACGTTCTTCTGTGTTCGCCTGACATGGAGTTCTATCCGGCTTGCCTGCGCGTGTCGAATTGCGTTCTCCAGCGCCAGTTCCGCAATCTTATACCAAGCGTTGCCCGCAATCAAAGGAACGCGCACGGAAGAATCATACAAATAACGAATGGAGCCTGCAAATTTCTCACGATATCGTCCCACCAGACGGTCCAGCGCCATTTGCAGGCCCGCGCGTTCGACGACCGAGGGATTTAAATCATAGCTAAGGGACCGGACTTGTTGGACGGTCTGGTCAAGGACCTTCTGAATCTCGTGCACGCGGTCGCTGATTTCGGGCGCCTGCGCCTTGAAGTCGAGCTTCAGCACATCGAGCATAAGTCCTACAGCGGTGAGAACTTGCCCGACCTCATCGTGCAGAATACGAGAGACGCGATTCGACTCCACTTCCCGAGCGTTAATCGTGGAGACGATCATGCGCTGCAGGAACTCCTGCGAATCGGTCCTGTCGCCATGAGGGGCCAAACTTCGATGCCCTCCTGTGCCTGATTCTAACGCTTACGAGAAAGAACTCGGTGAACGGCGTCGATTATTTTCGCAGAAGTCAGCCCGTATTTTTCCAGAAGCGCCTCGGGGGACCCGGATTCGGCGTAGGTATTTTCAATGCCGACGAACTCCATTGCGCAAGGTTCGGTCTCGGCGACTACCTGGGCGACGCGAACTCCGAGTCCGGCGTCCACCAGATGTTCTTCCACCACGACGATAGCTCGCGTCTCGGCGGCGGCACGCTGAATCGCGTCGCGGTCGAGCGGTTTGATTGTGTGGAGGTCGAGCACGCGAACGCCGACGTTTTCTCCTTCGAGAGCCTGTGCGGCGCGAATGGCTTCAGCCGTCATCAGTCCAGTGCCGATGATGGTGACGTCGGTACCCGGCGTGAGTTCAACGGCTTTCCCGATCTGAAACTGGAAGTCCGCCGGATAAATTACCGGTACCTTCGGTCGGCCCGTGCGGATAAACACGGGGCCTTGATGGGCCGCGGATGCTTTGACCAATGCGCGGGTGGAGACTTCATCGGCGGGGGAAAGCACGATGAAGCCCGGCAGGGCACAGGCGAGGCTGAGATCTTCGATGCTCATCTGCGAAGGACCGTCTTCGCCGATGGAGATGCCGCTGTGTGTGCCAACAACCTTCAAGTTCATGTTGGGATAAGCAGCTGTTACACGCAATTGCTCAAAGCCCTTGTTGACCACGAACGCGGAGAAGCTGGAGACGAAGGGGATTTTGCCCGCCGCCGCCAGTCCCGAGCCGATGGCGACCATATTCGCTTCCGCGATCCCGCATTCGAAAAATCGATCCGGGAATTCCTTGGCGAAGTAGGTGGTCATGGTCGACTTGGAAAGGTCGGCGTCACAGACCACAACGTCTTTATTCTCGCGGCCAAGTTCAACCAGCGCTCTGCCGAATGCCTCACGCGTGGCGACGCCGAGGGTGAGGTCATATTTCGTTTTCGTGGACTGGGTCTGGGCAGGCATGTGTTATCCAATCTCCTGAAGCGCGAGTTCCATTTCCTGTTGTGAGGGAGCGACACCGTGATACTTCGGATTATTCTCCATGAAGGAGACACCTTTGCCCTTCACGGTATGCGCAATGATGCAGGTCGGCTTGCCTTTGGTGGCCGACGCTTCCGCGAAGGCCGACTGCAGAGCCGGAATGCTATGCCCATCGATGTCGAGCACGTGCCAGCCGAAGGCGCGCCACTTCTCGGCGAGCGGCTCCAGGTCCATGATGTCTTTGGTAAAGCCGTCGAGCTGGATCTTGTTGTAGTCAACGATGCAGACGACATTATCCAGCTTGTGCACGGGCGCGAACATCGCCGCTTCCCACACCTGGCCTTCCTGGACCTCGCCGTCCCCGAAGATGACATACGTGCGCGACGGACTCTTATCGAGGCGCGCCGCCAAGCCCATCCCTATTCCCACAGACAATCCTTGTCCCAGTGATCCGGTGGAAGCTTCAAGGGCAGGGATGAAGCGAACGTCCGGATGGCCCTGGTAGATGGAGCCCAGGCGGCGCAGGTTCTTCAGTTCGTCAGCCGGAGTATAGCCGCACTGCGCCATCACGGAATAAAGGACGGGACAGCCGTGGCCTTTCGAAAGAATGACGCGATCTCGATCCTTCCACTTAGGGTTTTCGGGATCGTGCTGGAGCACATCGAAGTAGAGAGTAACCAGGATTTCCACCGCTGAAAGGGAGCCTCCTGGATGGCCGGACTTGGCGGCCGTAATCATCTCGATGATCTGCCGGCGCGTTGTGCGAGCAATTGCCTGCAATTCTTCGACGTTCTGCGTCTTCTTCATAAGAGGGGTAACCCACAATTTAGCACGCGGGCGCATTCTGGCGCGTTTGAGGGGAGGGCACAATTGACAAATCCTTACACTCGCGTTGCGTACGCAGTCCGGGGCCGCAACGTCAGAAGGGGTGTAGGTGTTGAATACATTATGAACCTCAGCAAGAAACTCATCACCCTGGCTGCGACCGTGGCTTTGTCGGCAGGCGCAGTCTTTTCGGCTCCGGCCGATGGAGCCAAGGCACGTCGCAGCGAGGCGCGTGAAGCGCGCATGCTGCATCGCCATGCCGGACATCTGGCCAAGGCGCTGAACCTTACCGATGCCCAGAAGGAGCAGGCCAAGGCGATCCGCAACAAGCATCGCGAAGCCAACCAAGGGGTGCGCGCCGAATTGAAGGAACTGAATACGCAGATCCGGGCCGCGCGCGAGGCCAAGAATACGGCCGAGGCGCAACGACTGGCCGCATTGCGGGAGCCGCTCTTGGCCAAGGCTCAAGAAGCATGGCAGGCCCAGCGTTCGGAGCTGATGTCGGTTCTGACACCTGAGCAGCAGAGCAAACTGGAGGAGTTGCGTAAGGCGCACACCGGTAAGCGGCAGCAGCGCGGCGCATAAGCGGCGCATAAGAGGGTAGGCCGGGGCACTCCGGAGGCGTATCTCCAATGTTCCGGCCTTTCCGTACCATGACTTCCCCTCATTGTTAAGATTCAGGTTCCATGTTACAAATCGAGCATAGATGCAAGACTCGGCTCGCGTCCGCGAAGACATAATCACTTCGCTGGCGCTTCGATTAAAACGCAACCAGCTATCCGCGGATGATTTTCAGCGCGAAATGGGAGCCTTGACTCGCCAGGAGCGTGCGGCGCTTGTGGAATACCTCGATCGCATCGAGAAGGGACCTATGGAATTGGGTCCCAGAATGGGCGGTAACGATGCCGCTCGTCGCGCTAATGCCTGAACCGTCCTTACGTCCGTGACATAATCGCACCCATGCGATTGGTTGTTTTCCTTGCCGCTTCGGCCGCTACCGTCCTTGCCCAAAGAAGTATTCCCATCGAGAACGATCAGGTCCGAGTTCTCTCCGTTGTCGACAAGCCCACCACCTCCAAAGGCGCGATGCATGAGCACGCAATGAATCGCGTGATGATTTACCTAGACGAAGGACGTCAACGGATCACCTTCAAGGACGGCCGCGTCGTGGATCGCCCCGTTAAGCCGGGGATGGTGATTTGGGATCCGAAGCAGGGCCTGCACCAAAGCGAAAACCCCGGTACCACAGCCGTTAGAATCGTGGAGATTGAGTTAAAGGGTGAGCCCAAAGCGTTCACATCGCCTTCCCTTGACCCCTTGAAGGTTTATCCCGCCGGATACAAGGTGGAGTTCGAAAATCCGCAGGTTCGTGTGGTGCGGGTGAAGGTCGGTCCTGGGACGAAGATCCCGCTGCACGAGCATGCACTCAATCGGGTTACCGTGTTCCTTCAGCCCCAGAAGATGCGGATCACGCCGGAAGGCGGAACTGCGACCGAACTCGCTCCCACCCAAGGGGAAGTAAGGTGGGGCACACCCGTAAGGCACGTTGAGGAGAATCTCGGGAGCGGGGACTTTGAAGTTGTGATGGTCGAGGTCAAGTGAGGAGCTGATCTCCCTTAGTCCATAAGAAAAGTAGACTTTTGTATTGACGGCTGATTCCTGTCAGGTTATGATTGCTGCAGGAATGAGCACTTCCTATCCATCCACACAGCGCTGTCGACGCTAAATCCTCCGCGTTTCTTCTTCCAAATAGCTGAAAAAGGTTGAGTTTCGAGCATGAGGGGATTTGTGTCTGCAGGTATCGATCAACTACCGAAGGCGTTGCTGGTGGTGGCGCATCCCGATGACGAATACGCGGTCGCCGCTACCGTGTACCGTATTACACACGAGCTCGGCGGAACCGTGGATCAGGTCATCGTCACCAACGGCGAGGGCGGGTATCGCTACTCGCAACTGGCGGAGGCGATCTACGGAGCAACGTTAACCGACGAGGTGACCGGGCGCAGTCGACTGCCCGAAATTCGGAAACGCGAGGTACGGGAAGCAGGCCGGATTCTCGGCATCCGGAAGCATTATTTCCTGGAGCAGCGTGATTCGAGCTTTAACACCGACGCTGCCGAACCTCTGAATGGTTTGTGGGACTTGCAGCTAATCTCGTCGCGCCTCCGAAGGCTGTTGAAGCGGGAACGATACGACTACGTGTTCGTTCTTCTGCCTACTTCCGACACGCACGGACATCATCAGGCTGTGGCGTTACTGGCGATCGAAGAAGTGATGCGCTTGCCGGAAGATTCGCGTCCAGTGGTTCTAGGAGCGCACGCAGGGCAGCAGGTGCGGTTCCGAGGGCAATTCGCGCGTTTCGTGGTCGACCGGCGCGACGCGGTGGCCCAAGCTGGTTCCATGACGTATCACGTGGTGGTCAATTGGGTGATCGCCGCACATAAGTCTCAAGGATTGTTTCAGATGGACGCGGGCAAGCACCACGATGAGCAGTTCTGGATCCTGGCGACCGGCACGAGTGAGGCGACTGCTCACGCCGACCAGCTCTTCGCGCAGTTAACGCCGGAGCCGATCGCACTTCACGCCTATGCTAGCTAGGACCTCGCGCTCGGCGCTGGCGTTGTATTTTCTACGACTTGGCACGCTCGGGTTCGGAGGCCCAATCGCGCTGGCTGCGGCGATGCAGCGGGACCTGGTGGATGATCGGCGTTGGATCTCCATGGAGGAGTATCACGAGGGTCTGGCGCTGGCGCAATTGATGCCGGGTCCGCTCGCCGCGCAACTT
>DASQDN010000166.1:0-23100 GCA_035634155.1 Bryobacteraceae bacterium
CACGGCTGTGCGTGGCGCTTTGAAAGGGAGCAAGATCGATGACCTGGGATGACGCCGAAGACATCGGCATCGAGCTGAACGAAAAGTACCCCGACACCGACCCGCTAACAGTGCGTTTCACCGACCTCCGCACCTACGTGCTTGGCCTGGAAGGCTTTGAAGGCGACCCCGCCAAATCGAGCGAAGGCAAGCTGGAAGCCATTCAAATGGCCTGGTACGAAGAATGGAAGGATAGCCAGTAAACCTGGAGACCGCCGTCATGCAGCCGCCTCCGCTTCCGCCGCCGCAAGGATCTTTAGCCGGAGAAGTGGGCCGCACGCTAGGCGGTTACATCGCGGGCCAGACCAAAATCGCAGCTATCCTAGCTTGCCTCTATTCGGTAGGCTATGCAATCGCGGGAGTGCCATTCTGGCTCGGCCTGGGCGTTCTGTCCGGGATGCTGAACATGATCCCGGTGTTCGGTTCCCTCCTGGGCGTCGGGTTGACCTTATGTGCCGTGCTCTTCAATGACGGAGGCCTCTGGAACTACATCGGCGTCCTCATTACGTTCGTCACCGTCCAAGCCCTGGAAGGCTTCTGGTTATCGCCACGAATCCTCGGGCGGCGCGTAGGCCTGTCCCCGCTCTATGTTTTTGTGGCAGTGCTCGTAGGCGGAGCCGTCTTCGGCCCCGTGGGAGTGCTTCTTGCCGTTCCGATCCTGGCCGTGATCGCCGTACTGTGGCGCCGAGCCGCTAAACGCCGCGCTGCCGCCCCATAAGCTCGACTCACAGTATCATCACGGCGGGAGAATGCCATGATCGGGTATCGCATTCCACACGCAGCGACTGGATGGCCTCTCGCAGCCATCATCGGCCTGTTAACCGCCATCGCCCTGCTTCTCGGCCCTGCGCATCCCAGTAGTTGTCCTGGTGGTAGTCGCTAGCCTGCTCCTGCTGCTGCTCCACTCACACGCCTCGAGGACGGCATATCGCTGCACTGCCTGCGGCAGCATCTATAAGATCTCCACCTTTCGTGACCTCATCAGTCCGCACGTGCTTGCCACGAAGCTACTCCGTTGTCCCACCTGCGGCGATCAGAGTTGGGCTAATGCGATGGTCAAGAACTCCTGAAAGTTCTTGCGGGCGCCGTCGGACAATAGTTCGACATGACCGAAAGCATGCCAATTTTGCGAGGCGCTCTGATCGGGTGCGGCTACTTCGGACAGATCCAACTCGAAGCCTGGCGGCGCATGGAAGGCGTGGAGATCGTTGCCGCCTGCGACCAGGACCGCGCAAAAGCGCAAGCCGCCGCGCCGCGTGCTTACACGGACGCTGCGGAATTGCTCCGGTCGGAAGAGCTCGACTTCATCGACATAGCGACTCGCCCAGACACCCATCTCCAACTTGTACGTCTCGCGATTGAGCGCCGCATTCCAGCGATATGCCAGAAGCCTATGGCGCCGGACCTGCAATCCGCTACCGAAATGACATCCATCGCCGAGTGCTCAGAAGTGCCGGTGATGATCCACGAGAACTGGCGCTGGCAGCCGTGGTACCGCGAGGCGCTCCGGCGAATCCGCGCCGGCGAGATCGGTAAGCCTGTATCCTACCGCTTTCGCCATCGCCAAAGGGATGGCCTCGGTGCGACGCCGTATCCGAATCAGCCGTACTTCAAGGACATGCCTCGGCTGCTGATATACGAAACGCTGGTGCACTACATCGATACGGCGCGCTTTCTCTTCGGCGACATCGCCGGCGTATACGCGCGCACCAGGCGGAAGAACCCCGTCATTCAAGGCGAGGACGGCGCCCTAATCCTCCTCGACCACGCTGCGGGAACGGCAGGGGTCATTGACGGAAATCGGTATATGAACCCGGAGCAGCCCGGCCCCGCGATGGGCGAAGCCTGGTTCGAAGGCGACGAGAACTGGATCCGAATCGAGGGCACAGGCCGCTTGTACCTTGGCGCGGACCTCGTCTGGGAGCCCGCATCTACCGAAGGCTACAAGGGCGACAGCGTAAAAGCCACACAGCAGCATTTCATCGACTGCCTCAGATCGGGTGAGCCGTTCGAAACTGGAACGACGGCGTACCTGGAAACCTTCAAAGCCATGGAAGCCGCGTACCGCAGCTCTGCAACGGGCGAGCGAGTGGCTCTATGACCGCCGCCTGCATACACACTGTCATCCCTCTCATCGAGCTTTTCCGCACTCTGGCGGCAAGGAGTGCGCCGCAGCTTCACGTGATGCACATTCTGGATGAAGCGGTGTTTGCGCGCATCCGACACCGGGGACGCCTCGATCGGGAAGACAGCGAACGCCTTCGATCGCACGTGCAGGCCGCGCTCGATGCAGGAGCGGGCGCGGTGCTTGTCACGTGCTCCACCTTGTCACCTTGTGTTGAAGATCTACCGGTGGATGTGCGCCCACGAGTGCTGAAGATCGATGATGTGCTCATGCGCGAGGCCGTAGCACGCGGCGAAAGAACGTTGATCGCAGCTACCAACTTCGCGACCCTCGAACCCAGCCGCCAAACCCTGCTGCAAGCCGGAGCACAAGAGGACCCCGAGACCGTCTTGATCCCAGATGCCTTCGCAGCCTTCCAGGCCGGCGACCTGGCCGAACATGACCGACTTCTTCTCCGGGGATTGCTCGACCTTCAGCAGCGGCCCGGCACGATCGTTCTCGCGCAAGCGTCCATGGCGCGCGTCACGCATCAACTTCCGGAGGACCTGCGCCGACGCGTCCTATCTAGCCCGGAACTCGCACTCAAAGCTCTAACGCGATTCGCGAGCGATCCGCCTAAGTCGGCTTCTCCGCTAGCGCGAGCATAGTCTCAAAGTGAGGCGCTTCTTCCTCGCGATGCACTACGGACACTTCAACCCCATGGAAACCCGCCTTCTGCAGCATGTCCACCAATTCAACCTGCGAGAATCCGAGCCAAACATCGGCATACATGTCGCGCGCTTCCTCGAACCGATGCTTCACCAGGTCCATCACTACCACGCGGCCGCCGGGCTTCAGGATGCGGCACGCCTCCTCCACTGCCTTGTCCGGGTGAAGCGCATGATGCAGGCTTTGGTGAAGCAACACAAGGTCCACCTCCGCATTGCGCAAGGGCAGTTCTTCCAAATCACCTAACCGGTACTCGAGATTCTTCACGCCGTTCCGTTTGGCGATGTCGCAAACGTACTCTCGCATCTTCTCCGAATGATCCACGGCGATGACGCGTTCGGCCCGCTGCGTAAGCAGAAGCGACAGCGTGCCTTCGCCCGCTCCTAGATCCGCCACCACCAGCGGGGGCATCAGCTTCATGAACATTTCGGCGAGTCCTTTCCAACTCCGGCCCGGCACATAGTTGCGTCCAAATCGACCCGCCAGTTCGTCGAAGTACCCGCGCAGCTTGTCCTTCCGCTTATTCAGGATGAGCCGCAGTCCACGATCGTCTTGAGCCGCCTCGGCCACCTCTTTGCCCGCCTCTCGCAACAGCGACTTCAGCATCGAGTGGCCATTGCGCAGGTCAGCCATGCGATACAAACTCTTCTGTCCCGCACGCCGCACATCGATCAACCCCGCCTGTTTCAATTGCGCAAGCTGCATGGAAATACGGCTCTGCCCCATGCCAAGGATCTCCTGCAACTCCGCCACGCTCAATTCTTCCGAGTGAAGCAGTCTCAGGATACGCAGCCGTCCTTCATCCCCGAGCAGTCGTAATGCTTTTAGAAGTTCGGCCACTTGTAGTTCGATTGTATCAATAAATCATGATTGATTGATGGATGGATTGTGCTATGCTGGACCCAGGAGCAAATCCGAATGAGCACAGTCGTTACCCAACTGGCCACCGACTATAAGGTTGCCGATATCTCGCTGGCCGATTGGGGCCGCAAAGAAATCTCCATCGCCGAGCATGAGATGCCGGGCCTGATGGCGATCCGCAAGAAGTATGCGAAGGAGCAGCCGCTGGCCGGCGTCCGCATCACCGGATCTCTACACATGACCATCCAGACCGCCGTGCTGATCGAGACCCTCGCGGATCTCGGCGCGAGCGTGCGCTGGGCGAGCTGCAATATCTTCTCCACGCAGGATCATGCTGCCGCCGCCATTGCGCAGTCCGGCGTGCCCGTCTTTGCCTGGAAAGGCGAGTCGCTCGAAGAGTACTGGTGGTGCACCTATCAGGCGCTGAACCACGGCGAAGGCAAAGGTCCGCAGTTGGTTGTCGACGATGGCGGCGACGTCACTCTCCTCATCCACAAAGGCTACGAACTGGAGAACGGCAGCGATTGGGTCAACAGCCCGTCGGGCAGTCACGAAGAAGCGGTGATCAAAGACCTGCTCAAGAAGGTCTATGCCGAGGACCCGACTCACTGGCACAAGGTCGCCAAGGAATGGCGCGGCGTCTCGGAAGAGACCACCACGGGTGTGCATCGCCTTTACAAGATGAAGCAGGAAGGCAAGCTGCTCATCCCGGCGATCAATGTGAACGACTCGGTCACTAAGTCGAAGTTCGACAACCTGTATGGCTGCCGCGAATCGCTGGCCGACGGCATAAAGCGCGCTACCGATGTAATGCTCGCCGGTAAAGTTGCTGTGGTGTGCGGTTATGGCGATGTGGGCAAGGGCTCGGCGCAGTCGCTGCGTGGCATGGGCGCTCGCGTGATCGTCACCGAAATCGATCCCATCAACGCCCTGCAGGCGGCGATGGAAGGCTATCAGGTCACCACCATCGAAGAAACCCTCGGCATCGGCGACATCTACGTTACCTGCACCGGCAACGTCGACATCCTCACCCTCGACCACCTTCAGAACATGAAGGACCAGGCGATTGTTTGCAACATCGGCCACTTCGACAACGAAATCCAGGTCGATCTGCTGAACGGCGCGCCGGGAGTCGAGAAGGTCAACATCAAGCCGCAGGTGGACAAGTACCGCTTCGCCGATGGCCGTGAGATCTTTCTGCTCGCCGAAGGCCGGCTCGTAAACCTCGGCTGCGCCACTGGCCACCCGAGCTTCGTGATGTCCAACAGCTTCTCGAACCAGACGCTGGCGCAGATCGATCTGTGGAAGAACAAAGATAAGTACGAGATCGATGTCTACACGCTGCCCAAGCACCTGGACGAAGAAGTGGCCCGCTTGCACCTGGATAAGATCGGCGCCAAGCTCACCACATTGACGCCGCGTCAAGCCGAGTACATCGGTGTGCCGGTGGATGGTCCGTACAAGCCGGATCACTACCGCTACTAAACTTCCTCCGTGAAGAAACGATGAAGCCGGTCCCGTAACTGGGGCCGGCTTTTTTTGGTGCCTTCCTTACTTGCGTGCGGCGCGAACGCGATCCATGTACGCCCAAACCGCCGCCTTTCCAAAGGGTTTCATCTGCTGCTGGAAGTCCTCAGGCCAGTTCGGCCGATCTTGATACATCGCGGTCAGCCCGGTGGAAATCTGCGAATCACCGCCGGTAAACTCATCTACCAGGCTTTGCCACCGGTCGGCTAAAGCTTGCGCTTCCGGACCCGCAGGATCCTTATCCAGATTTGCTTCCACGTCTGCGAACAACTCCATCCATTGACGGCTGACCCGCTCCTGCAACTCCGGCGACCAGAGCGTTTTCCTGGCCTCCACTTTTCGAGCCGCCTCATCGCTGTAATACTTCATCGCCCAATTCGAGCTATCTTGCATCTCCATCACCTCGATAATTTTCTTCAACACGCCTGCGGGAGCCTGCCCCTCATTCGCAAGAATCGACTGCGCTTCCTCAATCGCCTTCATCGTGCGATCCAGCAATCGTCGTTTCTCCTCGAGCGCAAGGTGCTGCTGTCGTAAGGCGTCGGCCAATTGCGGATTATCTCGTTCCAGGAGGATCTTGATCTCCGCAAGAGGCAAGCCAATAAACCTGAGCGCGACAATCTGTTCGAGCCGCTCCAAGTCACGTTCGGAATACACGCGGTATCCCAATTCGGTCCGTCGGGGACACAGCAGCTTCAATCTGTCGTAGTGATGAAGGGTTCTGACCGTGACTCCGGCCAACTGAGCAAAGTCGCGAACACGATACACTGGCTTCTCTCCAGGACTATGCTCGTCTATGACGCAACGGCAGGGTCAAGAGCCAAGTGAAGAAGGCTTAGTCGCCTTTGCGCTCGGGCTTGGATGCGGCAGCGTCGGGGGCGTCGCCGCCCACCGCCACCTTCACGCCGTTGTCGAGCCGGCTTAGCTGACCCAGAGCCACCTGCTCGCCTTCTTCCAGCCCTTCCAGGATCTCGACGTTCTCCTCAAAGCGATCGCCGAGTTTCACATCGCGAGTCTCAATCGTCTGCGCCGCAGTGACCACATAAGCTTTATTCGAACCGAATACGTAATTCACTGCCTTCGAGGGAATCAACTTCACGCTCTCCAGCTTATTCGTCGGCAGCGAAGCTCGAGCGTAGGAACCAGGCTTCAGTTCACCCGTCGGATTGTCGATCAGCGCTTCCACGATAAAGGTGCGCTTGGTCTGGTCGACCGTCGGAGAAATCCGCCAGATCTTGCCCTGGAACTTCCGGTCGCCATACGCTTCCATGGATACGTCGGCGACCTGCCCGGTCTTGATCCAAGGCGCCATGCGCTCAGGAATCTCCAGGCGGAGTCGGATGGGATCGATCTTGACCAGGGTCACTAGCGGAGTATTCGCCTGCACGTATTGACCAGGAGCGACGGTCCTTTCCTTCACTGCGCCGGCAAACGGCGCAAACACAGTCGTATCCCGAAGCTTTTTCCGCTGCAGTTCCAGCGACGCCTTGTTCCGCTCGATGTCCTGAAGCAAATTGCGAGCTTGATTGATCGTCGCGTCATACCCGGCACGAAGCGAGTTGTACCGCGCTTGCGCCTGGTCGAGTTCGGCGCGCGACCCGATGCCTTGGTCCGCCAGGCTGCGCATGCGCTTGTATTGCTGTTCGGCATCGGTCAGGTCTGCCTGCGCGCGGCGTACTTCGGAAGCCTCCCGAATATCCGTGACCTTGTCATTTTCATTACGCAAACCCACCCGCTCCAGCGACATCCGCAACTGAGCTTCGGTCTGCGCAAGGATGTATTTCTGCTCCTCGTCTGAGATGCGTACTAGTACTTGTCCTTTATTGACCCGGTCTCCCAGATCGGCATTCACTTCCAATACCCGGCCTGCGATTTCGGCGCTGATGACGCCCTCATCGAACGGGAACAGGGTACCCACCGACTGCACCACACGCCTCACCTCGCGAGCTGCGACGGGCACGGCTTTCACCCGGACCGGGCTGCTATCCTGCTTAGCCTGAACGGGTTGTTGCTTTGTGCAGCCAGAAAAAACAGCGCACACCACGATCGCGAGCGTAAATTTCGCGTTGAAGCCGGAACTACTCATGACTAAGCGCATTGTACCTGGATCTCTCGACCGCCGCGCGTGGCCGCCCCGGCCGGTACCACATTCCCCGTAGTACGTTCCCCTCAAAAGCGTGCTAGTTACTTGAAACCATACGGGTTAAGATCAAACTGGCCCGATGACCACGAATGCAAAACTGTACGTGAGCGCACTCCTCCTGCTGGGGTTGTGCGTCCTGACGCTCAATTTTGCGGACTGGCAGCTCAAGGATCCGCTCAAGTTCTGTGCCTTCTTCTTTTTTGGGTGTGCGGCGTCGATTTTCAAAGTGGCTGCGCCGGCAATGGCAGGACGGATGTCGTTCAACTTCATCTTTGTCCTCATTGGGCTGTCCGAATTGACGCTCCCGGAAACCCTCCTGGTCGGGTGCGCTTCCGTAGTTATTGAATGCGTGTGGCGTCCGAGTGCGCGCACCACTCTGCTGGAGGTTTTCTTCAGCATTGCGAATATGGCCGTCGCCATCGCATGCGCTAACGCCGTCCTGCATCACACGTTGCTCGCGCCTTTGATGCCGATGGAGTTCCGTATCGTGATCGCGACCGCCGGATTCTACGTTGCGAACACTTTCCCGATGGCAGCGGTGATCGCACTCAGCACTCAAGGCGCGGTTGTCAGGATCTGGATTGAAAAGAACTGGGATACCGCCCCGTTATATGGGCTCGCCGCGGCCATGGCGTGTGCGTTCCACCTGCTTGTCCAACACACGAACTGGCAGATCGCTCTTCTCATCCTGCCGGTCACGTTTCTTCTGTATCGCACCTACCGCCTTCATCTCGCTCGCGCTGAAGACGCTCGAGTGCATGCCGAATCCTTAGCCAATCTGCACATGCGGACGATTGAAGCCCTCGCGCTCGCCATTGAAGCCAAGGACAACACGACCCACGATCACCTACGTCGCGTCCAGGTCTACGCGACCGAAGTCGGCAAGGAACTCGGGCTCACCCACGACGATCTCGAAGCGCTACGTGCAGCGGCCGTTTTGCACGACATCGGCAAGCTCGCCGTACCCGAGCACATCATTTCAAAGCCGGGCAAACTCTCTCCAGAAGAGTTCGAGAAGATGAAGATCCATCCCGTGGTCGGCGCCGAAATCCTGGAGCACGTTCAGTTTCCGTACCCGGTGGTTCCCATCGTGCGCGCGCACCACGAAAAATGGAACGGCACCGGCTACCCGTTCGGCCTCCGCGGCATCGATATTCCGATCGGCGCGCGAATCCTGTCGGCCGTGGACGCACTTGACGCGCTTGCGTCCGACCGTCAATACCGCCGCGCGTTGCCGCTCGATAAAGCGATGGAGAAGATAGAGCAGGACTCGGGCAAGGCATTCGACCCTGCCGTGGTCGAGATCCTGAAGCGGCGTCACGTCGAACTCGAAAAGAAAGCCCAAGCTTCAAGCGTGGGGACGTTGAAGCTGTCCCTCGATCTAAAAATCCGGCGTGGAGCCGAGCCCGCCGCCGGCTTTGAGACTGCCGCGGCGCCAGTCGAGTTCACACCCGGCGGCGTTGAACCTCTGGCATTCTTGGACGCCTTGGCGCAGGCTCGTGCCGACATTCAGGCAGTGTTCGAATCCGCGTTCTCCTCCAGCGACGGCCCGTCGCTGGCGGAACTGCTCTCCGTTCTCGCGGTACGCTTCAAGCAGGTAGTCCCGCACGACGCTTTCGCCGTCTACTTAATTCGCGATGAGAAGCTTTATCCGCGGTACGTGACCGGAGACAACTACCGTCTCTTTTCTTCGCTGCGTATACCCGTCGGGCAGGGGCTCTCCGGCTGGGTGGCCGAAAATCGCAAGCCGATTCTGAACGGGAACCCATCGGTCGAATCCGGATATCTGAACAATCCGGCTATCTTCAGCACCCTACGATCAGCCATTTCGGTACCTCTCGTCGGAACCTCCAGCGTCATCGGTGTGCTTAGTCTGTATCATGAATCGCGCGACGCTTTTACGCGTGAGCAGCTCCGCCTCCTGCAATCCATCGCTCCCAAGCTGACCCTGTCCATCGAGACGGTGGCGCGGATGGCCGTTCGCAGCGATGGCCGCCAACTCAGCGTGCCGGATACGGCTACCACCATTCATCACCTGGACAGCGAGTTGGCTCGATGCAAGCGGATCAACAGCCCGGTCGCCATCATCGTCTGCGCAGTGGACGGATTATCCCAGTTGCAGGCAAGCAATGGACAGGCCGAGACGGAAGGTGTTGAGCGCGCCGTCGCCGTTGCTATGCAGGAAGGACTCCGCGAGTACGACTTTTTAGGAAGCATCGGACAAGCCGAGTTCCTGCTGGTCCTGCCCGGCCTTTCCCGCTTTGCCGTTCGCGCAAAGGTGGCAAAGCTGATGCAGATCGCCAGCGAGTCGGGCGGCAATCGCATCAGTGTACTTGCTGCCGAAGCCGTATCCGGCGAGGACGGATCCGACGCCGATGAACTGCTCGCCGCGGCCGACCGGCGCGTATTCGAACTCCGAACCCAGCGCATGATCATGGCGGCCAAAACCGCTGCATCCGAGGCCGCGGTGTGGGTTCAGTAGTTCTCTGACTCCTCGGTTTCTTCGACGAACTTCTCCACCGCCAAAGAGTAGATGGCGGATTTGCCCTCGCGGTTCGTGCTCCACAGCAGTCGCTGACTGTTCGGCGTAAACAGCACAGTAACATCGCGAGGATCGCGCGCGCGATGCTCGGCTACGGTCATCTCTCGTCGAGCCACGCGCAGCAGCAGCAGAATGTACGGAGATCCCTGATTGCGGCTCACGCCTGCGAACACCGATGCGTCGGAGTTTCGGGTGAAGGTGATGAACTGGCTTGTGGGGGCGATGCGCTTATCTTCGTTCGCGTCCGGCGTATGCTCACGCAACTCATGTAACTCGCCGGCAGCGGGCGGGATGCGAAGGTAAGAAAAGCTCTTTCCGTCTGCCAGCCACAAGGCTTGCGCCGGCGAGCCTTCGGGCGTCCGCAGTTTGCGGTCGTTCGACCCACTGAACTCCACCAGCCACAGCGAATCCGGCTTGCCGTAAAGGATCGAAGCGCGTCGCGGACGCGGCCGGATGAACACGATTTCGGTATCGCTCTCCAGGATTGTCGTGGCCGCGCCGCGCCCCAGAGTCACCAAGCGCATTCGATACTTGCCGTTCTGCGCTTCCGCAAACAGCGCATGATTTCCGTCGTCGGTGACGGTGAACGCTTTACCCCGCTGCCATCCCGACTCGACACGATACAGCGGTCGCGGACGGGCGCCCGAAGCGAGCACAAGCTGGTCCCCATCGAAGTAGCACACCGTGCGTTCATCCGGCAGCAGCGCCACCGTGGTGCGATCCAGTTGGGTAGCCGCAGTGATCTGCCGGCTGACACCAGTCTTTAGATCGAGCCGGAATACTTGCAGCGATCCATCACGGTCTGAGCAATAGACCAAGGACGTACTGCGTCCTGTTACAGATCGAGCCGGGGGAGCAATTAACCAGGAATTAAACGTCGGATCGGTAAGACGCGTCAGCTCAAATTCAGTAGCGGGGTCGCGGAGTTTCTTGGACTCGGAAGGCAGGACGTCGGCGGCCCTGCAAAGAGCGGGCAGGGCAGCCAGAAAAGCTCGACGCGAGGCGGCCCTCATACTCGAATGCTATCACGCGGGACCGCCGAGCAACCCGGCGACGGCTTGTCCAACCGCCGCCGGAGGCTCGACAGATTGTCTTAGTGGTTGTGATCGCCTTTGCTGTGAGTCGCGCTGTAGTGCTCCTTCAGAAGATCGCCGCCGAAGTCGTTGGTCAGGTCGCGCCAAACGCTATGCACATGGTTGGCATTGTTCTGAGTGTTGTCGTATTCGACAATGAAGTCCGGGCCTTGAATGCGATAGTAGTGCGGATCGCCGAGGTTTTCGCCGCCGGCCCACACGAAGAACAGATTCGTGCCCGCCTTCTTCGCCCGGCCCATACGATCCTGTGCGATCTCTTCGGGCAGGTTGCTCGCGTACTCATCCAGCACGTCCAGAAGCATCGCGCGCTGCTTGGCATTCATCTTGGAGGCTTGAAGACCGGTCGGTTGACCTTCTAGCGACGCCTTCCGCGAGGCCATCGTGATGATGTCCTTATAGGCCTCTTTGTTCACAATGGCGACCTTCTTCTGCTCGGGTGTTAGCGCCTTAAGCAGAGCGCGGGCCAAGTCTTCCTCGGCATGCAGAACGCGCAGCCCTTTGCGTGGTCCTTCGCGTACTTCCGCCGGATTCGTGCCCATGAAATTCGGCGCGCCCGTCACCTTGCCCTTAGCTAACGTGAAGTTCAACGCCAGGTGATGCCCTTCCACCCGATACGCCCAGGTTCCCGTGGCAGATGGTTTGCCGAAGATGCTGAAGTAGTATCCTTCCGGGTTGCGACGAACGCCGCTGTCCTTTTCCATGATCCGAAGAATGTCTTCCAGGCTCATGATCGTTGTCGCCTTGATGAACCCTTGTTGGCTCAACCCGGCGCTGAGAAGCGTCCCGGCCAGATGCTTCTGCGTAGGGGTCATGTCCTTCAACGCCAGACCCTTGCGCTCGCGCGGGATAAAGTGCCAGTTAAAGCGCTCGTCATTGTCAAAGGCGAAGACGACTTTCGCCGCCTGCTCCTCGGTCAAAGAGGCAAGAAAGCGGTTAGCCATCTCGGTCATGTTTTCAGCGGAGCTTGGTTTATGGGCCAAAGCAGGGATACAGGCGAGCGTCATGGCGACGGCAGCAAGTGTGACGGAATTGCGTAGCAGCACGCGGCTGATCTTATCACACCAGCGCGGTCGCTTTACGGCTTAAGCTCCTTCAGCTCCCGCAGCGCGGCCTCTTGGAACGCAATACGCACGTCCGAGTTGTCGGGGTTTCCCTTATTGTCCCGCTGGAACATCAGAATCCAAATCAGATTCTTCGTCGGGTCCGCCCAACTTTGCGTGCTGAACGCGCCACCATGACCGAAAGAATTGGGCGAAAGCGCTGCGTTCCCGGCGAGTTGACGTGGATCTTCAACGACGCAGAATCCGAGTCCCCACGGCATCCCCGGTCGCGCGGTCAAATCTCCCGTATGCTTCCTGGTCAGATTAGTGACCGTCTCCGGACGGAGGATCCGACGGCCATTCAGCGAACCCCCGTTCAGCATCATCTGGTAGAACCTGGCCATGTCCGCAGCCGTTGAGAAGAGCCCGGCGCCACCGAGCGGCGGACGCCGGCGGTCGGTTACTTCTGTTTTGTACAGGTACCCTATCGCCGTCTCTTCCAACTTGGCGGCCGTCGGATTCCAGCGATACGGTCGGGCCCACCGATCCATCTTCTCCGGAGCGATCCAGAAAGTCGTATCCTTCATGCCCAATGGATCAAATAGGCGCTTCTGAAGGAACTGATCGTACGCCATGCCGCTCACCACTTCCACCACACGCCCCAAGATGTCGATACCTGCAGTCGAATATGCCCACCGCGTCCCGGGCTGGAATCGCAGCGGCTGTTGTGAAAGCTGGATGCTCGTCTCCGCAAGCGTCAAGTGAGGCTCCCGCGACCTCAGTTCCCCAAGGCCACTCGTATGTGTCATCACATCCGACAACGTGATCGCCCGCGTAGGTTTCTCCTGGCCCACCATCAATTTCGAAAACTCCGGCAGAAACTTGGCAACCGGGTCGTCGAAGGCGAGTTTCTTCTCGTCGGCGAGCATCGCAATGCTGACCGCGACAACCGGCTTCGTCATGGAGGCAATCCAGAAGATGTCGTCCGCCCGCATCCTGCGGTCTTCCGCAAGGTCGCTCTTGCCCACGGCATTCAAATGCAGGATGCGATCCTTGGTTGCGATCAGCGTAACGACCCCCGCCGCCTCGCCCTTGTCAACGAATTGCTGCATCGCTGGCGCGATTGCGGAAAATCCGTCCGTTTGCTGTGCTGAGGCAACGCTGGCAAGAAGCAATATGGCAACAAAGGTGTGTGTCATGAAGCGCTCACCAAGAAAGAATAGCGCCCGGCGGTATTTAAATTCGATTGCATGGCCGCTCCCGTGCCGCACGCCCGTCCTTCCAAGCCCCGGGTACAAACGAAACCGTTAATTGCGCTACGAAACTAGTACTGTCGTGTCCCACTAACCAGACGTCTACAGTCCTCCACGCGCAAAGTATTAGCGCGCGGGACCAATGAAGGAGAGTCCATGTATAAGCTGTTTACGCAAGCGACGCTAGTCACCACGGTTGCGACGTTTGCCTTGGCGCAAACTCCGCAGACCACAACCCCGACCGAAAACCAAAACCAAACCAGCCCGGCTCAATCGACAACAAGTACAACCCAATCCACAGCATCCAGCACCACGACCGGCGGCGGTCAAAGCTTCCGCGGTGTGCTGATGGACGCAAGCTGTGCAGCGATCCAATCGCGTTCGGCGCAATCTTCGGCCACGGGGGCGGCCGGCACCGCAGCCTCAGCCGACGCCAGCCGTACTCGGATGGACGCCGCTGCTTCCACCGGAGCAGGCGGATCGGCTTCGGCCACCGCTAGCGGAGCTGGAGCCTCAGGCTCGCTTTCCACCACCACCAATAGCGGCGGAACCGCCGCCACTCAGAACACCACCGCGGGAACCACCGGCGCGAACCAAAGCCACGAAGGGCAGGCCACCGCTCATGCCGGAACCACACCCGCTGGCGGAGCCCAGTCCACCGCCTCGGCAGGAACCGGCGCCGGCACTACCGGATCATCTTCGGTCACCACCTACTCCGGCGCCGCGAGCACCGGCGATCGTAGCCGTTCCGCGGACGCGACCGGCGCAGGTTCGGAATGGATGACAGTTCGCGACAAGTACAAGGACTGCAAGGTGACGGCGAACACGTCCTCCTTCGCCTTGATGTCCAACGGCCAGATCTACATGATCGACGATTCGTCCGGTAGCATGCGCCAGAGCCTGGCCGGCAAGACGACCGGTGGAACGTCGTCCGATTTCCAGAGCGTCACGGTGATGGGTACGCCTCAGGGAAATCGCCTCAGCGTAACCTCGATTCAGTAACACCGCTAGTCCATCAAAACGTAGAAAGGGCGCTAGCCGAAAAGCTAGCGCCCTTTTCTTTGTCTACACTTCTAGTGAAGACTAGTACTAAGTATTAGCCACCTTCTTCTTGGCCGTCGCTGGCGTGCCGGCAGGTTTCCCATGCGCGGGAGCCGCGGGCCCATGGCCCAACTCCGAGTACAGAACGCGCCGTTCCTCATCCATCGCCCGGTTCGCCAGGATCACCGAAATGGAATCGTCGAGGCCAACCTCAAAGTTCGCCCTCGGCTGCCTCCCCGCTTTGCAATCGTTAAAGAAGCTTTCCAGCGAGACCGTTACCGGGTTGCGAGCCTCCGTCGGGACCATGATGCCCTTGGCGTACAGCCACTGACGCGCAAACTTCAATTCCTTCTCGATAAAGCTCTCGTTGCCGGATCGCTGGTCGCCTTGCAAAAGGATCGGCAGCGCCTTGCCGCCGGACGCCAGGTTAAACGACGCGCCCGCCTGGAATTTCTCCGGCTTGGCGCCTTTGGTTACAGATGGCGGAGGCGTCGGCTCCTTGTACCAGATCGCGACCGGAGGATTGGGATCCATGCGACCGTCGCCGATTGTAATGTGAACCGTGCCGCCCGTACCGCAGATCATCTCGCCCTGCTCAGTGCGCGCGCCGTTGAACAGCGGCAGATGGGACGTGGTGCTGCTGCCGCTCCACATCATCTTCTTGCCATTCGGATATTTGAAGATGAGCTGGATGTTGTCGTAGATGTCGCGTCCGTCCTTCATGGTGTCCAGGCCGCCGAGCCCCATCACCATTTCCGGCTGCGATCCGAACATCCAATCGGCGACATCGAAGTGGTGCGACCCGAGTTCCGCCGCCAGTCCGCCGGACGTCTTCCGATACAAACGCCAATTATTCGGCTTCATCGTCCAGCCCGGATTGCGATGCCACTGCCCGTAGATGTACTTCACATCGCCGAGCATCCCTTTGTCCACCAT
This sequence comes from Bryobacteraceae bacterium, assembly GCA_035634155.1. Lineage (GTDB taxonomy): Bacteria > Acidobacteriota > Terriglobia > Bryobacterales > Bryobacteraceae > DASQDN01. Next base: position 15,310 of record DASQDN010000166.1, read on the forward strand.
CTGCTTCACAGCGTTGTAATACTCGCTGTAACGGCGCTGCAAACCAACCTGCAGCACTTGCTTGGGATGCTGGTGCGGATAAATGGAGCGGAGACGATGAACCTCGTCCTCGGTGAAGACCAGGCTCTTCTCGCAGAACACATGCTTGCCGGCCTTCAAAGCGTCCTCGAGCATCGTGTAGTGCAGGTACACGGGGACTGCAATCAGCACGCTCTCAACCGAGCTGTCGGCAAGCAGTTGGCGATAGTCCTTGTAAGTCTTGGGGCCCGTGCCGATCGCCTGCAGGCCTTTCTGCAGCGCGGTGTCGTCGACATCACAAATAGCAACGCATTTGCCGTTATCGACACCCTTCAACAAGCCGAGCAGGTACTGGCCGCGACCGCCTGTGCCGATGATGCCGTAGTTCATCTGGTTGTTAGCCGCGTGTACGCTCTTCAGGAACGCCGGCGCCTCTGACTTGACGGCGCTTGCTACGCTGGCTGCAACCCCAACCGCGCTCGCGGCAATCACGGCATCGCGCCGGGTGATTCCTTGTTTTTTCGACATGGAAGGCCCCTCCTGCACTTCAAATTCTCGCGTTTCTATTGTAGCTCTGATCGCAACGGCTTGCTAGAAGCCGTACTCGCGCTTCGGAGCCTGTGTATAGGACGCGCGCAGGAACTGACTCGGATTCACCGGAGTGCCGCCGCGCCGTACTTCATAGTGAACATGAGCCCCTGTCGCACGTCCCGAGCTTCCGCTGCGCCCAATCACCGCCCCGCGGCGCACCCACTGACCCGCAATCACGTCGAGTTGGGACAGGTGCGCATACTGCGTGTGCACCGAATTGCCGTGGTCGATCACGATCATCCGGCCATAAGGACCGGCCCATTCCGCCGCAAGCACGGTGCCGTCAGCCGTCGCATGTACCGGCGTACCCGTCGGAACCGAAATGTCGATGCCCGCATGGAACGCCCCTTCACCCGAGAACGGATCCGAACGGCGCCCGAAATAGCTCATCAGGCGGCCTTCAACCGGCCAGATGCTGGGCAGCCCTTCCGATTGGAACAGCGGCGAGGAGCGGCGCGAATAGCGTGATAGGTTCGCGCCTTTCAGGAAGTTGTATTGGTGCAGGCTTTCCGACAAGGTTGGGATCAGGCGACCTTCGTGGGCGATCTCCACTGGCCCTTCCAGCGATCGCTGAATTCCGTACGCCACTGAAACCTCGTTGGCGAGCAGTTGCAGGCTGGCCAACTGATCTCCCTTGAGGCGCGACTCCTTCTCCAGGCGCGTGTAGCGCGCGCGGAGCGTATCGATCTCTTGTCGAAGGTTGTTGTAGCTTGCCACCTTCAGTGTCATACGGAAATAGCTGGAGGCGAACCCAAACAGCGAAACCGAGCCAATCAGCGCGAGTGCCAGAACAACATACACGAACTGGTAGGGCACATGAATCCGGCGTAAACGGCCGTGCAGGGAATGCGCAAGGACAACAATGAAGTACGGCTGGTTCAAAAACACGTTCTCCTGTGCTGAAGTGCAGCTTCAGAGAAAACTACGTTTCTCCAAGCCATAACCCCTGGAGCGCTTGGCTCCAGCGGTCAGTCTGGGGGTACTTACGAAAGCAACAGCATATCGAAGCGACGCGGGTAAGTCAATCGCTTTGAGGGTGACTAAGTGACGTAGCTTACATGCTACCCTTTGACGACAACGACTTGGCGAAGTTCATGGACAACCTCGACCAGGTCTTTCTGAGCGGCCATCACGGCGTCGATCGGCTTGTAGGCGGCCGGCGTTTCGTCGATGACGTCTGCGTCTTTGCGGCACTCGATGCCTTCGGTCATGCGGGCATGGTCCTGCACGGTAAAGCGACGTTTAGCCTCGCCTCGCGACATCGACCGCCCTGCGCCGTGGCTGCAGCTCTCAAAGCTTTCGGGATTGCCTAGCCCGCGAACGATATACGATCGAGTGCCCATGCTTCCCGGGATGATGCCCAATTCTCCGCGTCCCGCGCGGACCGCGCCTTTGCGCGTCACATAGACCTCGTCGCCGTAGTGCTTCTCTTTCACGACATAATTGTGGTGGCAATTGATGGCTTGCAGATGTGCGGTGAAAGGCGGTAGTTCGCCCGAGTGGCGCATGGCGGAGATGATGTTCTCCATCATGATATTGCGATTCTCGCGCGCAAACTCCTGAGCCCAGTTCACGGCTTCCACATAATCGCCGAAGTACTTCGTCCCTTCATTGAAGTAAGCCAGATCTTTGTCGGGAAGGTTCTTCTGCAGCCGTCGCATGTCCTCCCGCGCGAGCTCGATGAAGTAGCTCCCGATGCGATTGCCGACGCCGCGCGAGCCGCTATGAAGCATCACCCACACATCTTCCTTTTCATCCAGGCAGACCTCGATGAAGTGGTTGCCGGTCCCGAGCGTGCCTAAGTGATTGACGTTATTATTACTGCTCGCGCCGGGATGCTTCGCGAGGATTCGGCGGTACGTCTCGTTCAGGTGCGGCCACGTGTCCTGGACGCGGTCGGGAAGCCTGCTCCACGCGCCGCGATCTCCCGATTTGCCTTGGTTCGTGCGCCCATGCGGGACCGCCTTCTCGATCGCGGTGCGGAGCTTCTTCAGGCTATCGGGAAGGTCTTTAGCGGCAAGGCTGGTCTGGACGGCCATCATGCCGCAGCCGATGTCGACCCCGACCGCCGCCGGAATAATCGCGCCCTTTGTAGGAATGACGCTGCCGACGGTCGCGCCGATGCCGTAGTGGACATCGGGCATAGCCGCGATCCACTTATGAATGAAGGGCAACTCCGCCGCATTCAGCAACTGCTTCCGAGCCGCATCCTCAAGCTGCACACCCTTGACCCAAGCCTTAATCGGCGTCCCACTCTCCCCGCGAATCAGTTCGTATCCCATAATTGGTGCCAGCGCCCTATTACCCCTATTTTCCCCCACCTAAGTCACGAAAAACCGGGAAAATAGGTGCCAGCCCCCTATTACCCCTATTTTTCCCACGCCCTAAGCCGCCACAATCATCGCCTTCTTCGGCCGACCCGCACGCCGACGCTCCACATCGCGGCCCACCTGCGCGCGCAGTGTCTCCAGAAACGGCGGTGACCCGAGTGCGAATCCTATGCGCGTTGCTTCCCGCAGCCGCGCCGCAAACGCCTCCGCTGCAACCCCGGATGTGAGCACCGATCGCCACCGGGCCGGCGAGTATTCGCTGAACCACTCAAGATCGCTAAGCTCGATAGCCCCCATCCGCCCGGAACAATGCGCCGCGGCACTCGACCAGGAGTATCTCCAAGCCTCGTCCACCATTCGCGCGCGCACCGGATTGCACTCGACATACGCCAGCGCCTGCAACGCATGCCACTTGTCCATAGGACACGAGTAATATCGCGCTTGCCACAAGTGCCCGCAGCGGCCATACACCGTGTTAATGAACCGCGTGTACTCGGAATGAGCGCCTCCCAGAACCTCGGGAAGCGTCGACTCCTTATCCGGAACCCCCACGACGTGAACGTGATTGGTCATCAAACAGTAGCCCCAGATATGCAATCCCCGCCGCTTAGCATGCTTCTCAAGCAACCGCAGGTACACCTCCCGATCGCGTCCCTCGAAGAAGATATCCTGCCGGTTATTTCCTCGAGCCACTATGTGGTGCGGCGCCGCGGGCGCCACGACTCTCCGCTTTCTCGGCATACTCGTATCGTGCCCGGCGGCGCCCCGCGCTCTCACCCGAAAATAGGCAAATAGGGCGCTGTCCCCATTTAGTCGGGATCACTCCCCTACTAAGCGCGTGATACCATAGGTTTTCCGCCAGATGACCAGCGCTGTACCGGACATCCTCGCCCGGATCGTCGAGCACAAAAAGGCCGAACTCGAACAGGCGCAAACGCCTCTTTCCGAACTCGAACGCCGTGCCGAAGCCCGTACACCCGCGCGACGTGACTTCGCCGCCGCCCTGCGCTCCAAACAGCCCGCGATCATAGCCGAGATCAAAAAGGCTTCGCCCAGCAAAGGCCTGCTATCGGCCGACTTCCGGCCCGTCGAGAACGCCGAAAGCTACCAATCCGGAGGAGCCGCCGCACTCTCCGTCCTCACCGACCAGCGCTTCTTCCAAGGCAGCCTCGACGATCTCGAAGCCGCCCGCGCCGCCGTCCAAATCCCCGCCCTCCGCAAGGATTTCACCATCAGCGAGTACCACGTCCTCCAAGCCGCAGCCCACGGAGCCGACGCCATCCTCCTCATCGCCGCGATTCTCACAACCGCCGAATTGCGCCGCTATCGCGAACTCGCCGCCACGTTCCGAATGGCCGCGCTGGTAGAAGTGCACGATGCCGCCGAACTCGAAGCCGCGCTCGAATCAGGCGCGGAAATCCTCGGCGTCAATAACCGCAACCTCCACAGCTTTCAAGTCACCCTGGAAACGTCGCTGAACCTTGCCACCCGCATCCCCGATCACCTCATCAAGGTGAGCGAAAGCGGCATCGAAACCCGCGCTCAAATCGAGCAGCTCCAAAGCGCCGGCTTCCACGCCTTCCTTATAGGTGAGCACCTGATGCGCTCGGGCTCGCCCAAAGACGCCCTCCGAGCCTTGACAGCATGATGGTAAAAATCTGCGGCATCACGAATCGCGAAGATGCACTGGCCGCAGTAGACGCCGGAGCCACGGCGCTCGGCTTCAACTTCTACCCGAAAAGCCCGCGCTACGTCACACCCGAAACCGCCGCTGAAATCGCAAACGGCCTCAAGATCCTCAAGGTCGGCGTCTTCGTCGATCACATCGCCGCAACCAACATGGACGTGCTCCAACTGCACGGCAGTGAATCTCCTGCCGATGTGCCCGCCGGCGAACGCGTATGGAAGGCCTTCCGCGTTACCCCGTACTGGAGCGCCTCCGAAATGGAGCCCTACCCGGACAACGTCGAAGCCTTTCTGCTGGACGGCCCCGCCCCAGGCACCGGTCAAGCCTTCGACTGGCAGCGCGCCGCGGGCATGCGCAACATCATCCTCGCGGGTGGACTCGGACCCGACAACGTGGCCGAAGCAATCCGCCAGGCCCGGCCATGGGGCGTCGACGCCTGCTCCAAGCTGGAGCGCGCCCCCGGCCTGAAGGACCACGACAAAATGCGGCGCTTCGTCAAAGCCGCCCTGGAACAAATATGATGGAATCTCAACCGGACGCTGGCGGCCACTTCGGCCCGTACGGCGGACGATACGTGCCGGAAGTCCTCATGGCGCCGCTCGAAGAACTCGAAGAGGCGTACCGGCAAGCTCGCGCCAACGCAGCTTTCGAGGCTGAGCTGAAGGACCTGCTGGAAAACTACGCCGGCCGCCCCACGCCTTTATACTTCGCCAAACGACTCAGCCAGGAACTCGGCGGCGCGCGCATCTACCTCAAACGTGAAGACCTGCTGCACACCGGCGCCCACAAGATCAACAACGCGCTGGGGCAGGCGCTGCTGGCCAAGCGCATGGGTAAGCAGCGGATTATCGCCGAGACGGGGGCAGGGCAGCACGGTGTCGCCACCGCCACAGCGTGCGCGCTTCTCGGCTTGAAATGCGTCGTCTACATGGGCTCGGAAGACATGCGGCGCCAGCGCCTCAACGTCTTCCGCATGCGGCTGCTCGGCGCGGAAGTGGTCGGCGTCCACAATGGCGCTTGCACTTTAAAAGATGCGATCAGCGAAGCCATGCGCGATTGGGTCACGAACGTCGCCGACACCTACTACCTCCTTGGTTCAGCCTTAGGCGCTCATCCCTACCCGATGATGGTGCGTGATTTCCACCGCGTGATCGGCGATGAAGCAAAGCGTCAGATCCTCGCGGCGGAAGGCAGACTCCCCGACAGCGTCATCGCATGTGTCGGAGGCGGCTCAAATGCCATCGGAGCCTTTTTCGCCTTCCTCGGAGATGAAAGCGTCAAACTCGTCGGCGTCGAAGCAGGTGGCCGCAGTTCGCAACTCGGAGAACACGCCGCTCGCTTTTCCGGGGGCGCGCCCGGGGTCCTGCACGGCTCCTACAGCTACCTTCTCCAAGACGATAACGGCCAAGTCTCGCTCACTCACTCCGTGTCAGCCGGGCTTGACTACGCTTCCGTCGGACCCGAGCACGCATGGCTGCACGACCGAGGGCGCGCCGAATACTGCTCGGCCAACGACAGCGATGCCATCGAAGCTGCCAAGACACTGGCCCGCATGGAAGGCATCATTCCAGCGCTGGAGTCCGCGCACGCCATTCACGAGGCGATCCGTCGCGCTCCCGGCGCGAAGGACCAGATCTTCGTCGTGAGCCTCTCCGGTCGTGGCGACAAGGACACAGACATTTACCGGGAGAACATCAAGGAACTGGACGTGGCGGAGCCGCAATGACCAGAATCAGCCGCCTTTTCGAACGTCTCCGCAACGAAGAACGACGCCCCGCGCTGATCGCGTACCTCACCGCCGGTGACCCTTCCCCCGAGCGCACTGCCGGCCTCGTAGCCGCCCTTGCCCGCGGCGGGGCGGACCTGATCGAGCTCGGCGTTCCATTCTCCGATCCCATCGCGGATGGTCCCGTCATCCAACGCGCGGCCGACCGCGCCCTTTGTGCCGGAACTACCTTGTCCCGTGTCCTCGACATGGCGCGAGAGATCCGCACGCAATCGGAAATCCCACTGCTACTGTTCACCTACATGAACCCGGTGATGCGCTATGGCCTTCCAGCCCTGGCGCGCGACGCCGAAGCCGCCGGTATCGACGGCTGCCTTCTCACCGACATGAGCGTCGAGGAAGCCGAGCCGTACATCGGAGCCATGCGAGAGCGCAACCTCGACACAGTCTTCCTCGCCGCGCCCACCAGTACAGACCGGCGCCTGGAGCTCGTGGCGCGGTATTCCAGCGGCTTTGTTTACCTGGTCTCCCGCACAGGCGTCACCGGTGAACAGGCCAGCGTTTCCGCCGCGGCTTCACAATTGATCGAACGAATGCGCAAAATAACCGAACTCCCCCTGGCTCTGGGATTTGGCATCGCGGTCCGCTCCCAGGTCGAACAGGTTGGCGCTATTGCCGATGGAGTGGTCGTCGGCAGCGCCATCGTGCGCACAATTGAAAAGCACGGCAGCAACCCTCAACTCGAGAGCGAAGTCGAGTCGTTCACGCGCGACCTGGCCGCAGGACTCGCTCGGAGGACTTCGTGACCCCAGACGATGCGCAAGAAAAACTCGCCGAGTGCCGGCGCAATATCGACCGCATCGATCTGCAGGTGCTAGCGCTCTTAAATGAGCGTGCGCGTGTCGTGGAAATTATCGGGTCCGTCAAGCGCCAACAAACGATGCCGGTCTACGAGCCCAAGCGTGAGGAGCAGGTGTATCGCAACGTGCTCGACCACAACCACGGGCCCCTGCCTGCCGACGCGGTTCGACGAATCTTTGAGCGCGTGATCGACGAAATGCGCAATCTGCAAAAAGTAAGGATGCAATCGTAATGCTCGTCGTAATGCAGCAAGGCGCCACCGATGAGCAGATTCAGCGCGTCATCGACCGCATGGTGGCGTTGAATTTCACTGTCCATCGTTCTACCGGAGTGATGCACACGGTACTGGGCGGAGTCGGACCAGAGGATGACATCGACCCGCTCGAGTTCGCCATGTTGGAAGGCGTCCAGGAAGCGCACCGCATCGCGTCCACATACAAACTCGCGAGCCGCAGCTTCCGCCCGGGTGGCACCGTCGTGCGTATTCGCGACGTGGAGATCGGCGGTGACGCCGTTGTCGCCATGGCCGGACCCTGCAGCGTCGAAAGCGAACAGCAAATCGAAGCCGCCGCGGAGAT